>JALUKO010000109.1 GCA_027056525.1 Helicobacteraceae bacterium
CACCTTCTCTTTTTTTTCATCAAGTGCAAAATCTGAAAATTTAGCTCCAGAAGATTGTGAGAGCCAGTTTTGCTTGTGCTTTTTCATATCATATGAGATGATATCACCGCTAAGCAGAGCTAAAAGCAATGTGTTGTCATTTAAAAATTTTGCTTTTGCTATAGAAAGATAGTCTTGATATGAAATGATCTGTTTCATCTCTTTGCCATTATAGATATGCACTCTTGCATACCCCTGTTGGTCTTGAGAAAGTAAAAGAACTTTTCCGTGAAGCACATCAACAGAGAAAATTTTTGAATATACAAGATCTCCCATAAAATCAGGAATTTTCTCTACTTTGATCCGCTCAATTATTTTTTTTGTTTGCACATCAAAAACATCAACTTCACCCGAAGAAGTTGCAGCATAAAGCTTATTGTCACTTAACACAAGATCATTAACTCCGCCAAATGCTTCATAATGTGCACTCGGAGCCTGAATACCAAGAGCAAACAGTGAATAAACTGAGAGTAGTAAACTTAACATAAACTTCATTGTAAAACCTCTATTTTAATGGCAGATGTTGGACACCTGCTTATACAAAACCCACACGCTGTACATTTGTTTTCATCTATGCTTGGCATAAACATAGCCTTAAAATCTATGGCATCTTCCAAACATGGATCCTTGCAAGAAAAGCACATTGTAGCATTCCAGCTTACACATTCCTTTGTATTGATACTTATTTTAGCATTAATATCTCTTTTATGCTCTAGATCAAGAACGCCAAATTCACATACTTTTGCACACTCATCACAAAAAGTACATCCGGATCTTGAGAGATCCAAATAGGGCGTGGCATCCTTGGCAATTTTTATGATTTCTTCTTCACAAACAGTGGCGCATTTTCCTTCACATTTACTACACTCATTATGAAAAAGAGATTCTTCCATATAATATGGCGGTCTTAATATAATAATGCTCTCTTGGCTTTTACTGTTTTTTTTCCCAGTAATAGATGAAGCCAGAGAGCTAAAAAGCTCTCTTCTCTTCATTGCTTAGTGATGTGTCCAAGGACTTACACCAGCAGGTGAATCTGCATTTTTAATATCTTCTGCAGTTACTTTAGCGGCACTACCTTTAATAGTGTCAAGTTCATCAGTGAACGCTTCTCCACTCCATCGTGATCTTTCAGCGCCATCTGGAGCTATATAAGCAGCTTCAAATGTGTTTTCAACCGCAAGATTACCTTGAGATTGAGGAGCATGACATTGTGAACAGTTAAATCTAGCACCTTGAAGGTGGGAAGTTTCTTTAATAGATACTTCATTTTTATAGTTATCAATACTTTTTTCAAACTTTTTACCATCAAACTTATGTTGTGGTCTAAAGTTTGTAAAGTGAGAAACCGGAATCGGTGTCGCACCTACAGAACTGGCAGCATCAGGCATATGGCAACCAACACATTGGTTAGCACCGATCTTAATCGGAAGCATACCCTCTGTAGAGTGTGGGATCATAGGCGGAGCATCTTGAAAAGCTCTTTTGAACTTCTGGCTCGTACCCGGATCAGCATTGACATATTCTGTTTTTGCTGCTGCTGTATCAACTTCTTGATAAAGGTCAGTCTTTCTTAACCCTAAAGACTCCTCAGATATAGTTGGTGCTATTTTCGCTTCTTTTGCCGGTGTTGCAGAAGTAGCTTCGCCACAACCAACAATTAGTAGTGCCGCAGCAGCTAAACCAATTGTTATTTTACTTATTGTTTTCATTTTACTCTCCCGTTTTTTCATTATCTGCTAATTTTCTGATTGAAAAACCCAAAGCATCATCATCACATACTTCTATACATCTTGCACAGTTTGTGCATTCTCCAGATAGTACAGGTAAACTTTCTTTACCGATCATATGCAATACTTGACGCTCAGGACAAACAGTTTTACATTTCATACACAAAGTACAATTCTCTTCTGAGTGATGCACCCTGATGAGACTAAATTTACCTATAAGTGAATAAAACCCGCCAAGTGGACATACATGACCACACCAGCCGTTTTTTAAAACAAATAGGTCAAAAAGAAAAATGATAAGCATTGCTGCCCAACCAAAACCTAAACCAAATACAATACCTCTGTGAACCATAGATATAGGACTGATAAACTCAAATGCCGTTATACCCATGATTGCAGATATAATCAGACTCAGAGCTAATATCCAGTATCTCATATTTCTTGATGCCGGCTGTTTATTTTGAACCCGGTCAATCTCCAGTTTTCTTCTTAGATAATTTGCCGCATCTGTTATCATGTTTATAGGGCATACCCAACTACAAAAGGCGCGACCGCCTATAAGTAGATAAAACACAGTGATAACTGCCACCCCAATAAGCAAATCAGTTGCCAGTGCCGCACCTGCTGCTAACATTTGCAGCGCCGCATACGGATCACTCATCGGTACAAAGTCTAAAAATCTAGATGAACTCAAATTTCCCATAAGGATAGTCCATCCCCAAGCATTTGCTCCAAAGTATAGCAACAGCAAAGAGATCTGGGTAAATCTTCTTAAAATCAGGTATCGGTAATTATTCCAAAGAGTACTCATTAGTATAAATCCTCCAAGCCGTCATTTAAAGAGTCCACAGCACTCTTTTTACTAATTTCGGTGGTTGTTTTAATCTCAGAAGCATTTTCTAAACGCTTCTCATCATCTTTATCCCAACCCTTAATATAGTAATCACCCGCTCTTCCTTGTGCAACTTCTCTTGGAAGTACAAATATTGCCGGTTTTTCTGTTACACATGCTCTTTCACAAAGACCACAGCCAGTACAAGCATCACTATGAACAACCGGTTTTAAAAACGCATGTTTTCCGGTGCGCTCATTTTTTGAATACTCGATCGTTATCGCTTCTCCCAAAATAGGACAGGCTCTATAACATGCATCACATTGAATACCCCAAAAAGCTATACAACTTTCACTATCGATGACAGCAAGACCCATATCAGCTATCTTTATATCTAGCTTACCATCGGTTGTTACACTTGCTTCATCGAGCGCACCTGTCGGACATACAGGTACACACGGAATATCTGGACACATATAACAAGGGATATCTCTAGGAATAAAATATGGTGTTCCTAGAGGTTTGTTATCACCTGGTTTGGCAAGTAATAGTGTATCGTAAGGACATGCTTCAACGCATAGTCCACACTTGATACAAGTACGCAAAAAATCATCTTCTTTTATGGCTCCCGGCGGACGAAGTAAAAGTTGAGAGGCCGTGACCTCATCAACATACGCACTCCATACAAAACCACCCAGTGTCACAAGACCGACACCTCGCGCCATATTAAGGATAAATTTTCTTCTATCACTTAATGGTTGTTTTTTCTTTTTTGTTTCAGGTCTGTTTTCGCTCAAAACGATACTTCCCTTTTCCTTTAAATTTGTTACGCTTTATAAATTTTCACAGCACATTTTTTATAGTCTGTTTGTTTTGACATAGGACATGTCGCATCTAAACATACTTTGTTGATGAATACTTTTTCATCAAACCATGGAACAAACACAAGTCCACGTGCCGGTCTATTTCTACCGCGAGTCTCAACTCTTGCTTTTACTCTACCACGACGAGATTCAACCCAGCATAATCCACCTTGTTTTAGGCCTTTGTCTTTTGCATCTTGTGGATGCATGTAACATAATGCTTCTGGAACCGCACGGTATAGCTCAGGTACACGCATTGTCATAGTTCCTGAGTGCCAGTGTTCTAGTACACGACCTGTACATAACCAAGTGTCATACTCAGCATCCGGCATTTCCGGTGGATCCATGTATGGGCGAGCAAATATTTTGGCTTTGTTTGGTAAGCCTTTTTTCTTGCTTGTTTTATCTTTACCGGTTAATGTACCGCTTTGGAGTGCTTTTGCAAGAGTACCGTAGAATGCAAATTCACCAGTTTCACCATTATTTGTAGCTTTTGCTGCATATGGATCATATTTTGCGTTAAATCTCCATCCGGTTTCTTTACCGTCAACAACCGGCCATTTAAGACCACGAACTTTATGGTAAATATTAAACGGCGCAAGGTCATGACCGTGCCCACGAGTAAAAGAAGCATACTCTTCCCATAGATATTTTTGGATGAAGAAACCATACCCTTTAAATACTTTACCGTCTGAACCGACAACATTTCTACTGTCACCATACCCTTCAGAGTTATCGTAACCCGCTTGGATAGGATCATTTTGATCAAGCTTGTATGCTTTTGCAATTTTATTTGCAAAAAGGATCTCATACATCGTAGTATCTTCATCATAGCCCATCGCTTTTGCTTTGTCAATAACACTTGGAAGCGCTTTTTTTCTTGGACCGGATGGTGCATATGCGCCCCATAGATCTTTTACGGTAAATCTTTTTGAAAGCTCAACCCATTGCCAGGTATCACTCATAGAGTCACCTACAGGAAGTACCTGTTGTCTCCAGTGTTGTGTACGACGTTCAGCATTACCGTATGCTCCCCATTTTTCATAGATCATAGCAGAAGGTAAGATAAGGTCTGAAACTTTTGCAGAGATACCAGGGTATCCATCAGAAGTTACAATGAAGTTATCCATTTCACGAGCTGCTTTGATCCAGTGAGTTGCACTTGCTGAATCTTGGTAAGGATTACAAACATTTACCCATGCAAACTTGATGAGACCATCCTCGATGTCTCGATGGATTTTCATAATGTGCTGTTTACCAACACCATTGAGAGTTCCTTCTGGGATCATCCACTTTTTCTCGGCAATTTTTCTGTGTTTAGGGTTTTTAACCATCATATCAGCCGGAAGTCTGTGTGTAAACGTACCAACTTCACGAGCTGTACCACAAGCTGATGGTTGACCTGTAAGTGAGAAAGCACCTGAACCCGGTCTTGCTTGTTTGTTAAGCATAAAGTGAACATTATATGAGAGTGTATTTGTCCAAGTACCACGTGTATGTTGGTTCATACCCATAGTCCAGAAACTTACAACTTTTCTGTTTTTCTCTACATACAGATCAGCCAATGCCTGAAGTTTTTCTTTGAAGCTTTCAATAGACTCATCAGGATTACCTTTAGAGATTTTTGCTACATAATCAAGAGTATACGGCTCTAATGATTTTTTATACTCTTCAAAAGAGATCTCCCAGTGACCAAGTGTACCGGCAGTGTGCTTCATAGTATCACCGGCTTTGTAGCCATATGGCGCAAGAGCAGGAGCTTCTTTTTCTGAAACAACTTTACTCATCTCTTTGTTGATAGTTTCCATCTCTTTAGCCGAGTATTTACCCTCTTTTAAAGATTTTTCACCGGCTCTTCTCATACCATAACCGATATTTACCGGTCCAGCTGCAAAGACGATGTGCTTCTTGAGGAAATCCCAGTCAATAGCTTCTGGATGGTTGTAAACAATTTCACGTGCCAAGTAATTCCATATAGCCATGTCTGTATTTGGAGAGAAAATAATCTCAATATCTGCCAAGTCAGAAGTTCTGTGTGTATATGTTTGAATAGATACAACCTTTACACGTTCAGGATCTGAAAGTTTTCTATCTGTAACACGTGACCAAAGGATCGGGTGCATCTCTGCCATATTTGATCCCCAAGCTACAACGGTATCCGTAAGCTCAATATCATCGTAACAACCAGAAGGTTCATCTACACCAAATGTTTGATAAAAACCAACAACTGCTGATGCCATACAGTGACGAGCATTTGGATCAATTGCGTTTGAGCGGAATCCCGCTTTCATCATTTTTTGGGCTGCATAACCTTCCATAACAGTATATTGTCCGGATGCAAATACACCTACACCCTCAGGTCCGCTTTCTTTGAGTGCTTTTTTGATGTGAACTTCCATCTCATCAAAAGCTCTTTTCCATGAAACCGGAGCAAACTTACCCTTTTTATCAAAGTTTCCATTAGCATCAACTCTTAGTAGAGGTTGAGTGAGTCTGTCCGCACCATACATGATTTTTGCATTAAAGTAACCTTTAATACAGTTAAGTCCTCTATTTACTGGAGCTGCAGGGTCTCCTTTAACAGCAACAATTTTGCCGTTTTTCGTTGCCATCATAATACCACAACCGGTACCACAAAAACGACATGCTGCTTTGTCCCATCTCCAGCCGCCTTCAGCTGTATTAGCCGCTGCTTCGAGCTCCGATGGTACACTCATACCTATCGCTGCTGCTGCAGATGCTGCCGCTGAACTTTTAAGAAATTCTCTTCTTGAAAGTGACATATTTTCTCCTATTTGATAATTTTTGAAAAAGGAAGCAATTTCAAAAACTGCTATTTTTCAACTTTGTTAAGGTGTCCATTAACGGTTTATATACTATCACTTTGAAGTAACAAAATCTTTGACTTATGTCAAAGATTTAAATAATTTTATTAAGATTAGTTTTATTTATATAAGATGTAGATTTTTGTAGCACTAAGTGGTTGTGTCTTGACATGATTTTGTAAGTTTCTCAAGTTCCTCTTTTAGGTTTTGCAACCTTTTTGTTGAGTTTATAAGATCTTCTGTAGATTCTATGACAATATCTTCACTGTTATTAAGATGTTTTGAGATCATAGAAGTGTCTTTAAGCTCATTCAAAATAGTGTCAAATTCATCTGTGAGCTCTTCTAGTTTTTGTGATGCCTGTTGAGACTGCAGTAACGCCTCACTGGAGTAATCAACAGCAGAGTTTATCTTTTGGATAAAACAGTTGATCGTATCACTCACTTCAACGATTTCAACTTCAACTTCACCTTCCTCTTCTATTTTGATGGGTTCTAGTTTATTTCCATTATTACTGACAAGTTTTTTAGAATATTGCATAAACTCATCTACATGTGATTCTATGGTTCTGAGTTGAAGCAGGGCATAAATAAAAACAAGCAAAAGAGTAAATCCCGAAGCATACTGAAACATTTTTATAAAGTTTGTTTTTTCTTCACTGTAGTCTGTGTACATGGTTACAAGCTTATCTACTTCATCAAGTAAGATTGTATTTTCTTTATATATTTTAGTGACTATATTTTCAAGTTCAGCTTTTCTGTTGACCCCTGAGTTGGTAAAGATTTTAAAGTTTTGGATATCTTCATAAAATTTTTCCCATTTTTTATTTACTTCTAGAAGTTGTTGAGAGATTTTATGAGTTGGAACTGAAGGGATCTCTTTATCTTGAGAACCGTGTCTTAGGATGTTTAAGCCTCTTATGAATTCATCTACGGCAGAGTTGAGTTCGTAAAAGTCTTTATTGTTTGTATAGTGGATATAAAAAATATTTTTTGCTATTTTTTGCGTAAGCATTCTTTGTTTCCCAACAATGTTGACAACCAAGGCATCTTTTGTATTTTGTTTGTTTAGATATATTGTTGTTGTAATGACACTTAACATTAAGAGGATCAAGATGGAGCCGAGAAGTTTTATTTTGGTACGTATTTTATTTGGTTTTTTCATTATTGTGCACCTTTATATATATTTTGAAGTTCCTTATGATTAAGGATTATTATGGAGGAGTTTTCAATATCGATCACTTCACTTCTTTTGAGTTTTTTCAGTACTCTTGAGAGTGTCTCGGGCTGAATATGGAGCATAAAAGAGACCTCCTGTCGTTTGAGTTTGTTAAACATTTGCAAGTCGGAACTAAGCATAAATGCCACTTTTGCCGTAGCATCAAAGACAAGCTCTCTGTTAACAACGCAGTGGAGCTGTTGAGTTTTTAAAAGTATCTCATTGATAAATTCGTTATTAAGAATATTTTTCGATAAAAAGTGTTTTTTCAGTTCTAAAAAGTCGATCTCCAAAATAACGCTTTGCTCCATAAACTCAGCGTTTGAAAAACAGTGAATCATATCATCGTCAAGTGTTGTGAGTTCTGAGATCATAGAGTTTTTGTAGATATGATATAAGAAAATTTCATTGTCAAATTTATCTATTTTATAGACTTTCAGTAAGCCTGATGCAAGAAAAAAAATCTTATTGAAGGTATCATTTTCATAATATAAAATAGAGTTTTTAGGGTGTTTTGTAAGGGTTGAAATATTGTTGATGATACTTAGCTGATCCTCATTAAGCGACTTAAAAAAATTAAGTTCTTTAATATACTGTAGTTTTTCGCTCATTATTATGGTTATTTCTCTAAAAACTGTTTAAGTTCTAAGTATTCTTCTTCAATGGTTTTCATATTTTCGAGCATCTTGATCTCATCAATTCCTGTATTTTCCTGCAAGAACTCTTCTCTCCATTGTATGTTTTTACTTAGCTCATCGAGTCCTGTTGTTACATATTCGAGCATCTTTTCTATCTCTACACCGTTGATCATCCCTTTGGTATCAGCCTTGTAAAATAATAATGCATACTCTCCCATCTCCTGGGAATATCGAAAATCATCGGCAATATTTTTAACAATCTCTTGTATTCTTTTGTTTTTAAATTCTCGTTTTGCCATCTGTTCTCTTTCTTAATCTGTTGCGTTGGTGCAATAGATAAATGATGTGTGCATTTTAGCATAAAATCAATTGCATACCAAAAGAAAACTAAGTTATAAAAACTAAATAAGATCATTAAAATGGTATGGATATTGCTGTAAAAACATTAACTAGGGAGTATTATGCAGTTTATAGAGGCACTCAAGCTTAGAAGTAAGCTTTTATTTCTTTTTATTTTGATTACTGTGGGGCTTATTGTTGTAGGTTTTATGGGAGCCATCAACATCAATGCAATGAAAAAAAATGTTGATTCACTCTATTTTGGATCATTAGTGCCTGTTACAGAGCTTAACACTATTATGCAGGAATATCATGGCAGTCTCGCAAGCAGTATTTATATGGCAAAAAATGCAGAGATCAGTCCGAGTCAAACCTATGCAACGATAGAGAACTCTCTCAAACATATAGATGCAATATGGAAAAGTTATCAAAGCCATTTTAAAAGAGATGATGAACTGCAGTATGTTGAGTATGTTGATGCAGAGATGAAAAAAACACATGAGTATTTTCAAAGAGTGCTTAAAGCGATTGAGTCAAAGATCAGCTTGAAGTATCTTTCCATCGCGGCATTAGAGAGCCATATTTCTCATATACACTCCATATTGGAAAAACTTATTAACTATGAAGTGGAAGTTGCAAAGTATGAAAGAAAGGCTTTTTTAGACAAATACAACTCAAGTATGGCAGAAGTGGGCATTATTCTTGTGTGTATCATTATCGCAATACTTTTGATCTCCTATTCTGTCTTTAGAAGTATACAAAACGATCAAACCAAGCTGGAAATAGCAACGAAAAAACTCAAACGTGCAAACAAAAGACTTGAAAATGTTTCTTATACGGATGCATTGACCTCATTGCACAACAGAAGATATTTCAATTTTATCTATGAAAGAGAGTTGAAACGAGCAAAAAGAAACCATAACTACATCACTTTTATGATGCTTGATATAGATTTTTTCAAGCAGTATAACGATACTTATGGGCATATCGAGGGAGATTTTGCACTCAAGTCGGTTGCAAAAGTACTCAAAGATACGCTCAAGCGACCGAGTGACTTTGTTTTCAGGCTCGGTGGGGAAGAGTTTGGCATTTTACTTGCAGATACGGATGAGCTCAACAGTGCGAAGTTGGCACAGCGTATTTGTGACAAAGTTAGAGAGCGTGAGATCAAGCATGAGACAAGCAATGTTCATGAGTTTGTAACGATCTCCATCGGTGTTGTGTGTTGTGTTGCAGATGATGCTTTAGATGAGGATATTCTGATCTCCCATGCAGACAAAAAGCTTTATGAAGCAAAACAAAGCGGACGAAACCGTTTTGTAATCAGCTCAAATGTGAGTGAAGCGAGCATCAAAAAAAGTGGTGAGCTTATCGCTTAAATCTAAACCCCTGCGCTTTGAGAAGTTCACGAAGTCTCTCTTGAACTTCACCCTGAAACTCCATCCATTCGTTTTTATAGCTTCCGCCACAACCAAGTTTTTTCTTTAAAAGAGTAAGTATTACCGTAGCATCTGATTTTGGTAGATGAAACTCCCCTACAAGTGTTAGTGTTTTTCCTCGACGCTTCTCTTTTTTAAAAACTAAAAAATGTTGAGATGCTTCCAAGATCTCCTGTGAAACATCTGTTTTGCGTGAATTTTGTACTTCGACCCATCCATCATCAAAATCTGCACCGATGAATAGATCAAGTTTTTTCCCCTTAGCCATTTAGTATACTTTTTGTGAAAGTACACTCATATTTTGTGTATCATATGAGTTGTTTTGAACACATTGATATATCTCATTTGAAGAGATCTTTTGATCATTATAAACGATAACAATCACTTCATCTCCTGTTTGTAAAAATGTACTTTCTCCATAAGGAGTGTATCTTGTAGCACCTATACTGATAATAGCTTCATCAGGATAGTCACACGCTGCAATATATTCTATAAGAGGCTCAAGGGGACCAAACTCCTCTTGTGTATTGATCTGATTGATCATCCAATTGGTAAGTTTTTCATAGAAGTAGCTGTAGCCATTGAGTGCTACATCTTCCCCATAAGGGTGCACTTCGCCATTACGTCGCAAAAAGCTGCATATGCTATAGTGGTCCATAACACCCCCTTTTTGAAACGTATCTATCTCTATAAGCGTGTTGCTGAAACCTTTTGAGTCTTCTCCCCAGTTCTTTTTGTCACTTATTTTCGATGCTCCGGCAACTCTGATAGAACAGTCGTTGTATGCAGCAAAATATTTGGGGGTGATCTTTGATAGTTTTCCCATGGTATATTCAAGCTCACAAATCAGTCCAACTTCTGGTTCTGCCTGTACATTTACATCTTCTTTTGGAAGTTTGATCACGGAACTTGAAAGAGGGTAGGTACTAAGTATCTTTTTCGCATGAAGTGCAGCTTCTTGCTGTGGTGTAGAAGGCTTTGGAAGATAAAAAGGGAACATCCCTTTTGGTGCTGCTTCATCTTCTGTAATGATCTCTTTAAAATCTTCTGCTTCACCTGCCTGATCAAGGTGAAGTGCAAAGTTTCCGGCTATACCCAGTCCAAGAAATTTTTTATATTTTGCCATTTGCTTTAGCCTCTGCAAACTCTTCGTAACTTCCTTTAAAGTCAATATAGCTTCCATCTGCATGAAGCTCTATGATACGGGTGGCAAACGCATCGAGAAGCTCACGGTCATGCGATACACAAATAACATTGCCTTCAAAGTTATGAAGTGCTTCCCCAAGAGCAACGATAGCCTCAAGATCAAGATGGTTTGATGGCTCATCAAGAACCAAGAAATTTCCACCCTCAAGCATCATCTTAGAAAGCATCATGCGGTGTTTCTCTCCACCCGAGATCGAGACCACTGATTTTTCCTGCTGTTCACCGTTAAAAAGCATACGCCCAAGACAGTTGCGTATCTCTGCGATATCACGCTTAGGATCAAAGGCTCTGAGCCAATCATAAAGTGTTCCTTCCCCTTCGATGATATCGGCAGTATCTTGAGGGAAATAAGATTCTTCTATGGTCGCACCCCATACAACTTCACCGCTCGTTGGTTTCATCTCTTGCATAAGGATTTTTATAAGGGTTGTTTTACCGACACCGTTGCCACCGATAAGTGCTATTTTTTCACCCGGTTCTACTTTAAAGCTTATATTTTTAAGGACTTCGTTCTCGCCATAAGAGTGGCAGATATCTTTTACTTCCAGTGCTTCATCACCCATGGTGCGTTTTGCTTTGAAAACTATGGAAGGGTCACGGCGAGAGGATGGTTTGATATCTTCTATATTGAGCTTTTCAAGTTGTTTTTGACGTGAAGTGGCCTGTTTTGCCTTAGAAGCATTTGCAGAGAAACGGCGAACAAAAGCTTCGAGCTGCTCTTTTTCTTTTTGTTTTTTTGCATTATCAAGTTCCATCTGTTTTGCCATAACATTTGCAGCGATATACCAATCATCATAGTTGCCTGTAAACTCACGAATTTTTTGGTAATCAACATCAAGTATGTTCGTTACAACAGCATTTAGGAAGTGTCTGTCATGGGAGATAACGACTAAAGTACCCTCATGACGTTTGAGTTCATGCTCCAGCCATGAGATAGTTTCAATATCGAGGTTGTTGGTAGGTTCATCAAGGAACAGTACATCGGGTTTTGGGTAGAGCACCTGAGCCAAAAGCACTTTAAATTTATCCGCAGAGTCAAGTGTGCTCATAAGTTCTTGGTGTTTATCAGCAGGGATACCGACATTTTCAAGAATTTTTGCGATGTTTACGTCATATTCGTATGTTGGATCCTCCTCTACACATATCACTTCCAGATCTGCCAGACGATTGTTAACGGCATCATCTTCAAAGTCACCATTTGTATAAAGATCTTCTTTCTCTTTGATCGCATCGAAGAGTCTTTTGTTTCCATATAAAACAGCATCCGCGATGGTATAGTCTTCAAAAGCATACTGGTTTTGCCCTAAAACGCCCACTTTAAGACCATTTTCAATGATCACTTCACCTTCGTATTCGTCGATCTGACCACTTAGAATTTTTAAAAAAGTTGTTTTACCTGCGCCGTTTGCACCGATAAGACCATATCTTTTATGACGATCAAGCTTAAGGTTGATATCTTGAAACAGCACTCTGTTTCCATAGCGCATAATTAAATTTTGTACGATTACCATGATTATTCTCTTGTGTAGGCACAAAGGGGAGCGTGCCTATTATTTTTTGCAATTATATCTAAGGGTTGTTTAAAAATTGATTACTTTTTAAGTTTATTTTCCTATATATAATTGTCTTGGTCGTGCAATTTTAGATTTTGGATCTTTTTTGAACTCTATCCATTGAGTGATCCAACCTACGGTTCTGCCTATAACAAAAATAGGTGTGAACATGGAAGTGGGGATCTTCAATGCTGTTAAGATAACTCCAGAGTAAAAGTCTATGTTTGGATAGAGCTTTCTTTGTATGAAATACTCATCATTCAGGGCGATCTGCTCAATTCTAGAAGCGATCTGCATCAGCTTAGAATCAAGTTGTAACTCATTTTTGAGTTGATCTTGAAGTGCTTTTAAAGCTTTTGCACGAGGATCAAAGTTTTTATAGACACGATGCCCAAAACCCATAAGTCTAAACTCATCGT
>JALUKO010000110.1 GCA_027056525.1 Helicobacteraceae bacterium
GGATGATAGGAAAAGATGATGTTATCCTTGCTATTAGCTACAGCGGAGAGAGTGAAGAGTTAAGCTCCATACTGCCACATATAAAAAGATTTGAGACACCCCTTATAGGGATGACAAAAAGTAGAACCTCCACACTTGGAAGCTACAGTGACGTGGTTATAGATGTAGTTGTAAAAAAAGAGGCCTGCCCTTTGGATATTGCCCCTACGAGTTCTACAACACTTACGCTTGCTTTGGGTGACGCTCTTGCCGTCTCACTGATGAAGGCACGCAACTTTCAAAAAAGTGATTTTGCTTCATTTCACCCCGGTGGTGCACTTGGAAAAAAACTTTTCATCAAGGTAAAAGATCTTATGAAAAGCAAAAACCTTCCTATCATCTCAAAAGATACAAAAGTCAAAGACGCCATCCTCAAGATCAGTGAGGGGCGTTTGGGTACGGTTCTTGTAACAGATGAAGATGAAAAACTACTGGCTCTTGTAAGTGACGGTGATATCCGTCGAGCTTTGATGCAAGAGGACTTCTCTATTGATGATGATGTTTTAAAATATGCAACCATAAACCCTATGAGCATAGATGATGAAAATATGCTTGCAAGTGAGGCACTTATCCTTATAGAAGAGAAAAAAATACAACTTCTTGTTGTAACAGACAAAGAGAAAAAGATACAGGGTGTTCTTCATATTCATACACTCATAGAAAAAGGAATCTCATAAATGAGACTAAATAAATTTATAGCACATCACTCAAGCTACTCACGCCGCGAGGCAGACAAGGCTATACAAGATGGCTATGTACGAGTAGACGGGGAGATACAGACAAACCCTGCTACACAGGTAGATGAAAACAATTCAGATGTTTACATAAGCGGTAAAAGAGTCGCTCCAAGAGACAAATATACCGTTATTGTTTACAATAAACCAAAAGGGGAACTCGTTACGAAAAATGACCCCAAAGGGCGAAAAACCATTTATGATTCACTCGATAGAAAGTATAAACATTTTATTCCCGTTGGGAGGCTCGATTATGCGACGGAGGGTGTTTTACTGCTCACAGATGCTTCTAAGGTTGCAACAGCTTTAATGACTTCCAATCTCGAACGTATATACAAAGTCAAGATCAAAGGTGAGGTTACTTCTGAGATGGAAGCTGCGATGCTCAATGGTCTCGAACTCAAAGATGCCACCGCCGGCGGACATGAAAAAAGCGAGATCACCTCTATGACTTTTGCACCGTTTTTGGGGTATAAAATCCAAAAAAATGCCCACAATTACTCTGTTTTAAAAATTGCTATCAGCGAGGGGAAAAACAGAGAGATCAGAAGATTTTTCGCACATTTTGGTACCGACGTTGCCGATCTTAAGCGCATCAGTTTTGCAGAGATAGAACTCAACAACCTGCCAACGGGCAAAACACGATTTCTTTCACGCTCAGAGTACTCGGCACTCCACACATTTTTAAAAGAACAAGAAAAAAAAGCTAAAGAAAAAGGAGAAAAAAGATGAAAACAATGAAGTTTCCGACAAGCCATAAAACACAACTGATGGATATAAGCAAAGAGGTGAGTGAAGCAGTGATCACTTCCGGGATAAAAGATGGTATTTGTGTTGTTTTTACACCTCATACAACATCGAGCATATTTATGTTTGAAAACCAAGACCCTGCCCTTCGTCGTGACCTGCTCAACGCACTCAACCGTGTCGCACCCAACGATGCACACTATCTGCATAACGGGGACAATGCATCTGCCCACCTCAAAAGTTCTCGCATGGGTAACTCTGTAAGCATCCCTGTAGTGAACGCAAAACCTATCTTGGGAAAATGGCAAGGGATCTTTTTTGGTGAGTTTGACGGTCCAAGACAAGAAAGAGAAGTGTATATCAAAGTGATCGCTGGGTAAAAAGTGGTTGATTTTACGCATATTTTACGCCCTAAAAACTTTGATGAAGTTGTAGGTCAGGATCACCTCTGCGCTCAGGATGCTCCTTTGCGGGTTTTGTGCGAAAAGGGTGTTTTAGGACACAGTTTTTTTTATGGCCCTGCCGGCTGCGGCAAAACATCTTTAGCACGTATCATCGCTTCTGAGATGGACTTGCCCTTTTATGAGTTTAATGCAACCTCACTCAAAATAGAGCAGCTCCGACGTATTTTTGAGCAGTACAAAAATGCTCTGCAAAAACCGCTCATATTTATTGATGAAGTTCACCGACTCGCCAAAAATCAACAAGAGGTTTTACTCCCTGTTATGGAGAACAACTCCGTGCTCATTATAGGTGCTTCTACAGAAAACCCTTTTTACTCTCTTACCTCTGCTATTCGTTCACGATCTATGCTCTTTGAGATCAAGTCTATCTCTTATGAGGCATTGAAAGAACTTGTGTATAAAGCAAAAGCTCTTAAAAATATAGAGTGTGACACCGAGGCGTTAGATTACCTGATACTCAGCAGCGGCGGTGACGCAAGAGCAATGTTAAAACTTCTTGAGTTTGCCGCAAACATTACAGAAAATATTACTCTCGATATACTAAAATCACTTAGACCAAATGCACTCAGCACTGGAAGTAGTGAAGCCGGCGTACATTATGACCTTATCAGTGCAATGATCAAGTCAATACGAGGCTCTGATATGGATGCAGCGATCTACTATCTTGCAAGACTCATAGAAGGTGGTGAAAGTGCAGACTTTATAGCAAGACGACTTGTGATACTCGCGAGTGAAGATGTTGGCAATGCAAATCCGCAAGCACTTACCCTATGCAGCTCTGCTCTGAGTAGTGTCTCTCATATCGGATTTCCCGAAGCCCGCATCATTCTTGCCCAAGCTGTGATCTATTTATGTGCTTCACCAAAATCCAACAGTGCTTATCTCGCTATCAACAGTGCACAAAAAGCACTCAATGACGGAGTAATGCTTGATATTCCAAAAAGCATCACACAAAACAATGAAGGTTATTTGTATCCCCACGACTTTAACGGCTATGTCAAACAACAATATCTCTCACAAAACCTCACATTTGTCACCCTTAAAGAGATAGGGTATGAGAGCAAAATGAAACAATGGCATAAAAATATTACAAATTGTGATAAAAATTAGACAAAATTTGTAAATTTTAGGTATTATTTACTAAGATAAAACAGATAAGGTTTACAAAATGGACATCAAAGTATCTTCTGAGCATATTACAATTACCGGAAACATTAAAAGTGTGAGTGATTTTCAACAAATCAAAAGTGCTGTGGACAATACTGTATCTCAACATAAAAATATTTTTATCCACATTGTGGACTCCTTATCCATGACATCCTCGGTCATTGGTTACTTTAATAAACTTGTTTTAAAAGATGGCATCAACCTGCAAATAAAGGTTGGAAACCAGCAACTTTTAGATCTGTTAAATGACCTTCACTTAACATCTACTTTTAAAGTACACAAGGTTTAACATATGAGTATCAAAAACAAACTCAATCTCATTATGGCGATAGTGCTCACTTTTGCACTGATCGTTATAGGTCTGACGATAAAAAAAGCACTTGAAGAGAGATCACATATCTCTCATGTGCAAACATTAAATGTTCTTTCTCAAAAATTAAGTCTTTTAATTCATGAAACGCAAAAAGAAAGAGGAGCAAGTGCTGGTTTCATCGGCTCTCAAGGAAAAAAATTTACAGATATATTACCCAAGCAAAGAGCCCTGACTACGCAAAGGAGTAATGAACTTCTCAAATATATTGCAACACTTCAACTTGATGAATATCCAAAAGAGTTCAAAAAAGAGATCACGGAGTTCAGCAATGCTATAAATAATATTGACGCGATTCGCGCCAAAGTCGATTCACTCAATATCAGCGTAAAAGATGAAGTAGCATATTATACGAAAATAAATAAAAATATTTTAAATATCGTAGCTCTCACTGCAAAACTGGCAAATACTCCGGCACTCGTAAAAGCACTCGATGCATACACGAACTTCCTAAAATCCAAAGAGAGAGCCGGGATCGAGCGTGCAGTACTCAGTGCCACTTTTGGAGCTGACAGTTTTGCAAAAGGTATGTTTGCCAAATGGCTAACACTTGTTGCAGAACAAAATGCCTACTTGAACTCCTTTGAAGCAATGGCTACAGATAAGGCTAAGCAATTTTTTGAGCATAAAATGAACTCTGAGGTTATTACAGAGGTCAACCAGATGAGAGCAACAGCACAGGAAAAATATCTTAGTGGCGGCTTTGGTATTGACAGTGAAGTATGGTTTCAAACTATCACCAAAAAGATCAACCTTCTCAAAGAGGTCGATGATGAACTAGCTCGTCAAAACACAGAGATCTTAAATGAAATAGCATCAGCTTCTAAAACAAATATGGTGATTTCTCTTGTAAGCTACACCCTTTTTGCAATCAT
>JALUKO010000111.1:0-898 GCA_027056525.1 Helicobacteraceae bacterium
GTTTTAGCTTTTGAATATTGTTTTTTTCACCGTAAAAAGTGATAGTATAGAAGTCATTATTCCCTTTTACAAAGCCAATAGGCATATCACGATTAAGTGTCTGTATCGCTTTTGCGATAGTCTCGAAGTTTACATTGTAGCGTTTAGCTTTGAATGGATCGACTTCGATGTTAATGGCACTTTGGTACCCGCCAAAGACTTCTACATTTCCAATGGCTTTATTTGCCAGGAGTGCAGGTTTGATGAAAGAGTCTGCAATCTTACGAATACCTGCAAGGTCAATATTTTTGTTCTTTGGACTTAGTGCTATAACATCAACAGGCAGTGTAAAGTCTCCTGCAGTATAAATCGCAGGATTCGTTCCGGCAGGGAGTTTCGCTTTTGCAATGCTCAAAGCATTAGCCACATCGACCGCTGCCGCATTGAGTCCTTTCTCATAATCAAAATCCGCTTTTACAATGGAAAAACCTGCAACATTGATACTGCTGACGTCTGTTACAAGTCCAAGACGAGAGATCTCTTGTTCAATCGGCTTGGAAACAGTCGAAGCTGCCACCTGTGCCGTCGCCCCAGGCACCTGTGTAATCACAATTACCTGAGGGGGATTGGAATCAGGAAAGAGATTTTTTGGCAGCGTGACAAGTGCAATAATCCCCATAATAAAAAATGCGCTTATCAGTGAATATAAGAGATAGGGTCGTTTATAAAAAAAGTCAAACATCCTTTATTCCTTTACTTTTAAAGCGTATCCACTTGTGAGTTTGAGTAAGATATCCGGTTTTGCAACAACGATTTTTTTGCCCTCTAAATTCTCAGCAATGACAACCCCCTGCTCGGCACTTTGCACGATATTCACCTCTTTTACTGTTGCGTGAGTACCATCTACAACAAGCACATA
>JALUKO010000111.1:908-4388 GCA_027056525.1 Helicobacteraceae bacterium
TTTACCATTTTTATTTAATAACGCATCAAATGGAAGCAGTGTCGCTTTTTGATCAAATGTCACGACATCCACCTGCACTCTGTCACCGCTGACAAGGTTCGCATTACCCGTGTAGACCTTATACTCTGCAAGTCCATGGTATGTAGTATTGAGCGGTGTTGCGGCATAGAACTTGCCATGAAACTTCACACCGCGAATCGGTGTCTCTGTCGGAACACGCACCATCAAGTAAAAACCGTTTTTAGAGCTGATAGCTAGAAGAGGTTTTCCCGGAGCACTGATGCCGCCTTGACTTGAAAATGTTTTTGCAATGACACCGTTTACAGGAGAGACGATAGTCGCATAGGAGAGGTTGTTTTTGAGTTCTATCTCTTTTTGTTTGAATGCATTCAACTGTGCTTGTGTATTTGCAATCATTGTTGCTTCTTTTTGAGACTCTTCAATGGAAGCACCATGCACTTTTAAAAGTTCAAGGGTTCTCTTATGTGTCGCTTCTAGGTTTTCAAGGGCTATTTTTGCTGCTTGGAGCTGTTCTTGCACGCTGGAAAGTGCACTTCTTATAGTAGTAGTATCAAGCTTGACGATCACTTCACCTTTTGAGACTTTGGAGCCGCTAGGTTTTATCATCTGAATTCTTGCCGCTATTCTTGAAGCGAGTTTAACATCTTTATCGTTTGCCACTTCTGCCAAGTAAGGAAGTGTTAGCGTAACATCTCCAATCTTTGGACTCATTACAGATGTAACGATTGGATAGATCTTTGCTTGTGGCAAACTGGCATCATGTGCACGTGCCTCTTTGAGTTTTTTAATCCCGGCTGCAGAGATTCCTATAATTATAACTATGCCTATTAGCAATTTTATATATTTATTCACTTGATCATCTCCTCTATATTATTTGCATAAATCACGGCTAACTCCATAAGTGTTTGCCACTTCTGTGCTTGTGTCTGATAGAGTTTTGCTTTTGCATTGACTATATCATCTTCATATCTTAAATACTCTTCTGTGGAGAGTCTGCCACTGTTGTAGTTCACTTTTGCTATCTCTAAAAGTTTTTCTTTATTTTGAATACTTTTTTGGGAGAGCTTAATGGAGTTGTCTAAAAGTGGCAAAGAGTTATGCAACATATCTGCTTTAGCACTTAGCTCGTCGCGTAATTTATCAAGCTCCACTTTGTCTGAAAACATTTCTACTTTTGCTTTGTCAAGTGCATCATACTGATTCATCGCAAGCAGTGGAATTGTAAGTACAACACCAATATTTCCATACTCTTCATGTACATCTTTACCATTGTTATACGCTTGGGCTGAAGAGTAAACATAACTTCCATGAGCTACAATTGTTGGATAAAGCTTCTCTTTTTGCGCAGCCACTTCAAGTTGTGATGCTTTGAGATTCTCCTGCAATGGTTTGAGTGCTTCGAGCCTGCCTTTGGTAACATTGTGCAACTCTTGCATTGCAACTGCAGATGCCAGTTTAATTCCCGTGAGTGCTTCAATTGAGCTTATCAGTTTTTGTTTTTGCAGATCAAGATTGTTCTTCGTGATGCTGATCTGGTTGAGACTATCTTCTATTTTATACAATGCAGCAGCCGGAGTACGACCGTTATCTACTTTTATTTTCAGTGTATTTTGTGTTTGTAAAAGTGATTGCTCTTTAAGATCGAGTGATCTTCTTAACGCTTCAAGGTAGATAAGATTTGCATTAGACCCAACGATAATTGCCTCATTTTTTAAAAGGTTGATCTTTGTTCTTGCCTCGGCACTTTTTTGCATCGCTTTGGCTTTATCTATGGTTGTATATATAGACTTGACAAACAAAGGCATCGTGAATTTTACGCCACCTTTATAAATATTATTGCTATAGGGTTGTGCAATTGTTGATCCAGGTGCCAACATAGGCTGGATGCTATTTGGTGCAATGGGTTTCATGTTTGTAGGGCTAGAATAGTTATCGTACGTTGCAAAAAGATCCACTTTTGGATACAGCTGTGAAGAGGCTTGAGAAGAACTCACTACAGCTTTTTGCACCACTAGTTCATCAAATTTTGTTTGTGAATGGTTTTTCAATGCTTCAAAAAGTTCACTCATTGTGTGGGCACTTAACAAATAGGGCACACTAAGTGCAAGTAATATTTTCTTCATCTTTTACCCCTAGCAACAGTTTTGTTTTTTTGTATATATACGCTGCAATTGTGTCAGCATCGCAATCATTACATGTATCAAGACCAACTTCTATCTCTGCTGCTCTTTGTCTGAGTGGCTCAGTAGTCACCAAAAGGTTGATAGTACCCATAATCATAAAATGGATAATCATCGGTTTTACATCATGAAATATCCCCAGTTCTTGCCCTTTTTGTAAGATCCCGCTTAAAAGTGCAAACAATTTACGCAAACTTGCAAAGATCATATCCGGTAGGTGTGCTCCGCTATCACTTAACTCACGCAGTATAAGTGATGAGACGTACGGGTTTTTACTGCAGTAAAGGGTATAAGTAGTTATAAAAACCTCTAAATCAGCAAGTGGGGACTCACAACATTTGTCTGTTTTGATAACCTCTTCGTGAATTGCATCAAGCACATGGGTCATTACAGCCGTATAGAGTCCGGCTTTGTTTTTAAAATAATAAAAGATCATTGCCTTGTTGACAGCACACTCTTTTGCAATATCATCCGCAGTGGTAGCATCGTAACCGTTTTTTGCAAAGAGCATTATCGCATTTTGAATGATATTTGCTTTTGTAGCTTCAGCATCTCGCTTTTGTTTTGCCATTCTTATTCCTATTTAACTAACTAGTTAGATAACTGTATTCCTTTTTTAAAAATTTGTCAACTTTATGAAAAAATGATAGCGTCAAGAATTTTCGAGACCACCTCACATCTAAGTTACATCCGGTAATAAACAGCATTAAAAAATAGCAAAAAAATGGTACATAAAAACTCCTTACCATGCAGTAACAGCAATACCGACATTCAAAATGGTGCATCAGTGTTAGGACTGCATACATTATGACGGCATACATTTACTATTGTCAAACGAACTGCTAAAATTGGCACTCAAAAATACAATTTTTTTACATGTAAATTTACTGAAGATATCATATACTGATGACTATTATTTAAGGTTTGATGTGCTAATCAAATATGAGAGTTTTTTTAGAAATATGAATGTTACATAAGGTCAGTTGGCACTGACCCTGTAACAAACATTAATGTTTTGTGGTTGTTTTCTTTTTAGCATTAGACTTTTTTGTCGTGCTGCTTTTATGCATTTTTTTCTTTTTTTTTCTGCTTTTGTTTTTTGTCACATTTTTTTTGCTATGAGTGCTCTTTTTTGTTGTGCTGCTGCTCTTTTTCTTTGTTGATTTTTTCTTCCCTTTTTTGATGTTGGCAATAATGGCAGCGCCAATACCTTTAACATTTTTCAAATCATCAATAGACTTGAACTTTCCATACTTTTTTCTGTGCTTGATGCTTGCTT
>JALUKO010000112.1 GCA_027056525.1 Helicobacteraceae bacterium
TGTTTGCAATAGTATCTTCAAGGAGGATATCCTCCGCGATATCTTGACCTATGTAGTTTGAGAGTCTTGTTTTGGCTTTATAAAAGTCTGCCTGTGCAATGGCAAGGTTGTCCTTGGCCATGTATACGGCAGAGAGGAAACGACTTGCATCTGCCTTGGTCTTCATACCTAAACGAACCTGTTCATTTGCTTGTTTATAAAGTTCTGTTTTGGCTTGAAGATCTTTTTCTCTTACCACTATGGCTTGTTGTTGTACAAGCATTAACTCATACTGAAGTTTTACATTGAACGCCATAAGTGCTTTGGCATCTTGTAGAGAGAGTTTTGCTATATCTTCTTCTATTTTGGAAGCGGCTATCTTGGACGTTGTTTTTGAAAAATCCCATATTTTTTGTTGCAGTGTCACTCCCACTTGCCAGCCGTTATCATCGATGGTATGAAATACTCCGTTTTGTGGAAATGTATAGGTTTTTTGAAAATCATACTCGGCAGAAGCTGTGATTTGTGGAAGGTAGTCTGCATTGGCTACTTTAATGCCTTTTGCACTTTTTTGAATTTGTAAAATAAATGTTTTGATATCAGGGTGTGAAGTTGTGGCTTTTTCAATGCACTCTTTGAGTGTAAGTGTTTGTGCCTGCAATGCTGTAAAAATAAATAACGCGATGAAAAAACTTTTCTTTAACATTCTAACTCCTTTAGTGCTAAATAAAATAGTACACGAATTATGTATTATAACAAAGGGGTATTAGCGTATCGTTAAAGAAAAATGCTTTATTTTTCATATGTTTGCAAGACGGTAACCTATCCCTTTAATGGTTATAATTGGAAGACCGATTTTTCTGAGTTTGTTTATATAGACTCTTAAAGAGCCTTCGCTCATCTCTTTACCTTGAGCTAAATGCTCAAAGATTACCTCTTTTTCCAAAGTATGTTCAAGGTTTTGAAAAAGCAGTTTTGTAATTTTAAGCTCATAAGGAGAGAGGGGTATAAACTTCTCTTTTTTGTAGAGTTCATTACTCTCAATAACAAAACGAAAATCATCAACTTTGATCTCATTTGCATAAGTATGATACGCTTTTCTCAGAAGTGCATTGATGCGAATAAGAAGTTCATCAAAATCAAAAGGTTTTTTTATATAATCATCTGCACCCACATCAAACCCTTTTGAAAGGGAAGCAACATCAGTAAGTGCCGTTATAAAGATAGCGGGTGTTGTATCTGAGCTTTCTCGGAGTGCTTGTAAAAACTCGAAGCCATTTAAAAAAGGGACATTGACATCGAGTAAAAGAAGGTCAAAGTGTTTGACAAATGTAGCATCTAAAGCTTTCTCTCCATCATCCACAAGCATGACCTCAAAGTTTTCATCACTCAATAATTCAACCAATGTTTCAGATAATACTTCATCATCTTCAAGTAATAATATTTTTGCCATAAAGAGAGTATATAAAAAACTATGTTAGCGGAGTGTTAAAAGCTCTTATGTCATTAGTAGATCTCTTTGACACGTCCAACTTCACCGCTTATCAGACGAACTTTTATGCCGTGAGGATGAGTGGCTGATTTTGTAAGAAGATCCCGAACTATGCCATCTGTAAGTCTGCCCGTATCCTGATCCTGTTTGAGCACGATTGCTACACTCATGCCGTGTTTGATGTTGGAGCGTTTTGTACTATCCATCTTAGTGCAACCCAAGATATGGATGAAGCACTTTAGGGATATCTATGCTCCCATCTTCATTTTGGAAGTTTTCCATAATCGCTACCATCGTACGTCCAACAGCCAAGCTTGAACCGTTGAGCGTATGAACGAGAGTGTTCTTTTTGCCATCTTTGAAGCGGATCTTCGCACGGCGTGCCTGAAAGTCTCTGGTGTTACTTACAGAAGATATCTCACGGTAAGTATTTTGCCCCGGAAGCCACACTTCTAAGTCAACGGTTTTTGCAGCAGAGAAACCAAGATCGCCTGTACAGAGTGTTACAAGGCGGTGTGGCAGTTCAAGTGCTTTAAGAAGATCAGATGCACACTGCACCATCTCATCAAAAATTGTGTCACTTTCATCTGGTTTGCTGATACTTACAAGTTCAACTTTATGAAACTGGTGTTGGCGGATCATACCGCGTGTATCGCGTCCTGCCGCACCTGCTTCTTTCCTAAAACATGAGGTGTAAGCTGTCATTTTTTTTGGAAGTGCATCTTCTGTGAGTATCTCATCTTGGTAGAGGTTTGTTACAGGAACTTCAGCAGTGGGAATCAAAAACATCTCTTGAGAGTCTATTTTATAGAGGTCATCTTCAAATTTTGGAAGTTGTCCCGTCCCTTCAAGTGCTCTGCGGTTTACAAGAGCAGGAACACTTACTTCCTCAAATCCGCGTTCACGGTTAAAATCAAGCATAAAATTCACTAAAGCACGCTCAAGTCTAGCCCCCATGCCAAAAGAAACACTAAATCTGGAAGTGGCTAGTTTCACACCACGTTCAAAGTCGATCCAACCATTGTGCTCAGCGAGCTCCCAATGCTCTTTTGGAGTAAAAGGAAAAGTTGGAGGTGTGAGAACTTTTTTTATCTCTATATTGTCATCTTCATCTGCCCCGTCGGGAACATCGTCATCTGGCATATTTGGCACAGCCATAGCGATCTGCTCAAGCTCTTCTTGTTTGATTCTTTGTACCTCAAGAGCTTCTGTAATTTTTACTTTATTTGCATCTACTTTCGCTTTGAGCTCAGAGATATCTTTGCCCTCACGTTTGTAGATACCAAACTCTTTGCTCATCGCGTTTTGGGCTGCCTGGAGCGTTTCAAAGTTCGTTTTTGCCGCTTTGAGTTCCTCAAATTTTTCTTTGAGTTGTACTATAAGCTCAGCATCGACACCTTTGCGCATCAATTTTTTGCTTAGAGTTTCAAAATCTTTTTGTAGTAGTTTTAAATCTATCATAAATTCTGTCCATAAAATAATTGCGAAATTATATCAAAATATACTAAGGATAAAGAGCTTATCTTTTTTTCTTTAATAAAATTTATTTTTTACTAATAAATTTAGCGTAAAATAAGGAAAGTATTTGAATATTTTTGATAAAATTTGTTATCAAATATAAACATAAAAAGTTCTTACGTGATACAAGAACAACAAGGGTGTATGTGTCGTTAATAGATGAAAAATTCATTATTGATTCATTGGAGCAGAATATATTTGTAAAAGATACCAAACACAGGTATCTCTATGCTAATGAACGCCTCAAAAAGCTTTTCTCATCTGATGTGATTGGCAAAAGTGATCATGATTTTTTTGCAAAAAAATTAGCAGAGAAACTTGAAGAAGATGAGAAGCGCGTGCTTGAGAAGAAGAGGATCCTCGACACGATAGAGACCATAGAGATCGCAGGCAACAGATGTGTGGTGCGAATGATCAAAAAGCCACTCTATGATGGTGAAAAACTACTTGGGTTACTTGGTATATTTTATTTTTCAACACGTAAACACGATGTACTTATCAGAAGATGTGAACTCGATTCCAAAGTCCTTTCAAAAATCAGTGATGGTCTTTTAGTTACAGATAAACATAAAAAAATATTAAAAATAAATGAAGCTTTTTCAAAGTTGAGTGGTTATTTTTTAGAAGATATTAAGGGGAAAAACCCGGAAGCTCTCGGCTCAGGATGGAATGACGAACATTTTTATGAAAAGATGTGGGCTGAGGTTGACGAGAGTGGGGAGTGGCAAGGTGAGATCACAGAACGTAAGAAAAACGGTGAAATTTATACTTCTGAGTTGACGGTTATCGCTCTTTATGATGACGGTGAAGAGATCACTAACTATGTCTTTATCGTGCATGATATTTCCAAGCGTAAAAAAGATGAAGAGCTTATACATAATCTTGCATATTTTGACTCTTTGACAAAACTTCCAAACCGTGTACTTTTTGAAGAGAGAGTCAACAGCAGTATCTCTTCACTCAAGCGTAGCCAAAAGAAAATGGCTATACTGTTTATGGATATGGATAACTTTAAAGATGTCAACGATAACTTTGGACATCTTATCGGAGACAAGTTTCTTATCAAGGTTTCTGAGAATATAAAAAAATTCTTACGTGAAAACGATACACTTGCAAGACTTGGCGGTGATGAGTTCATCATTCTCTTAGATGAGATAGAAAATGTGGCAGATATTGTCCCTATTGCCAACAGAATAGTGAATAGATTTAACAAAGCAGTTACGATAGAGGGACACAAACTGTACTCCGGTGTCAGTATAGGTATCAGTATCTATCCCGATGATGCGACGAACTATGAAGATTTGCTCAATGCTTCTGATACGGCGATGTACCAAGTAAAAGACTCAGGTAAAAACGGGTTCCAGTTTTATAAAAAATCGATGAATGA
>JALUKO010000113.1 GCA_027056525.1 Helicobacteraceae bacterium
CAGATGCAAACGGACATATAACCCCTGATGAACTTGTGATCACCTTTATCATTGCCGGATATGAAGATGCTTATGAGGGGTATCATGTTTACAACGGTATATGGGCGCATATGTCTTGTATGGAATCTTCTGATACACCGTTACTTGATGGTGTAACACTCATGGGCTGTAACGATGGTGGGACATTTGCACTTTTTGGAGAACTGCATGACAGATACTATGAAACGCATGATGCAACGATAGGGATCATTGCCCATGAGCTTGGTCACTCCGCCTTTGCTTTACCAGATCTTTACAACACCCAAGGGAGTACAGGCGGTATAGGTATATTTGGTCTTATGGGCGGCGGATCATGGGCGCAAAGTTCACTTAGTGAATATCCCGGTGACACACCAACACACTTTAGTGCATGGAGCAAAATACACAACGGCTGGAGCACACCACAGCTTGCTCAAGCAGGCACGACACATACACTCAGCGAAACTGCTTCTGATACCTATAATATCATTAAAATTCCTATCAGTTCTACCGAGTACTATCTTCTGGAAAACAGAAACAACAGCGGTTACGATAAAGGATTCTTTGCATTGGAAGGAAACTTCAATGGAGGGATGGCTCTTTGGCGTATCAATGAGGAAAAACTCAGCACTTACTATCTCAGTATCAATGAAGTCAACGCAGACACCTCAAACAAAGGGGTGGATCTTGTTGAGGCTGCAAACAATGTGATAGATACGCAACAAAGTAACGGAAATGAGGCAAATCTTTTTTATGCGCCAAATGTAAGCAGCTACTCTTACCAGAGCGATATCAGTGATATTTCACAACGCGGTTCTGTTATGACACTTACTATAAACTAAAGAGGTATTTATGAAATCATTACTTGTTTTTTTACTCCTGTTGGCTCCACTCTTTGGAGCACCCGCTTTTAATAAACCAAAAAAGTTCACACAATCTGATGGAACTACCTTTACAGCCAGAGCTTTTGGGAACCAGCACCTTCACTGGATCCAAACACCAGATGGTGAGGTTTTACTCTATAACTCTGAGAGTAAAAATTTTGAATATGCCAAGATACAAAACAACCAACTCAAGCCCTCCGGAACCAGATACAACAAAGAGGACTCCATAAGAGCCCGTTCACAAGCCCGTGTCAACAAAATAAACAAAGAAGAGCTCTACAAGCTTTGGTCATTCAAACAAAAAGAGTTTAATGAAAAAAGAAGCTTACAAAATCGGCATTAGAGCTTATGCCATTTTACATACAATATCGCCGACTTCCTGACCCAAAGAGGAGGCAACTACATTACATTTTACTTTCAACAAAAAGCAGATCCCCTCTTTGTGTGACGGTGTGAGACACTCATAATTTCCCATCCCTTTAGAGATCACAAGATCGGCCTGATCAAAAAGCTTTTGTGCATAAGGGGTAGCTCTGTTATAGGTAAACCCTGGAGTATTTACCCCGCTGTCAACCAGCTCACATAAGGTATCAAACCCTGCTTCTTTAGCTTCTTTGAGTGTGACATCGTTGATGATCGGCGTCCCACGCACCATGTATGAGAACGCTATTTGAGGGTAAAGCTCTTGGAGTGTCTGTATATACAGATGATCAAAAATATGCTCTCCGACATTATCTCCAAGAACCACTACATTTTTGGCATTTGCAAGTCTCTCTTGTAGCTTCTCAAAATCGTTGTGGGAAAATTCTGTATGAAAAATTTTACCGAGTTCCTCTTTGAGATCAAACTCCACCTCTGCTGCCAAGTCTATGACATTACCCGCAACTGCTATTTTCGTAGCTGTGAGAAGTTTGTTCTTGCTTCTTAGAAGTTGCTCCTTAAGAAGTGGCATAAAGGAGAGTGCTTTGTGTGTTGAGAGCGCTTTAACCTCATCGTAAAGGTCTTCTTTGTGGGCAAGCTGTGCCATGGTTTCATACACATCTGCTGCGATCTCAGGAGGACTTAACTCAAAAGAAAAGTTTTGAGACATCTGCTCAACTGTTGTAAGTAAAGTATGTTCAAGAGATTGTGATGCATTGATGGCATGAGCAACTTTCAAACTTTGCTTGATTATGCAACCAACACACGCTTCATCTATTTTCATTATTTATCTGCATGTTCTTCTATCGCTTTGTTCCACATGAGTTTGTATTTTCTTCTCATAAACTCAACCTCTTTTTGTGTCAGTTTAAGCTGCTCGGTTAGTGTTGCGATCGTTTTTCTATCTTCATCGTAGAGTTCCTGTAAAGAGGCCAATGCTTCTTTTAAAAACTCATTTTCATTTCTTACCGATTCTATCGTCTCATCTTTAGCGTCAAGAACCTTCTCATGAAGATTGATGATCGTGCCTATTGTTTTCTCAACAAACTGCGGCTGTACGATCATCTCGTGGGTATTATGCTTAGAGAGCTCTTTGAGTTTGGCGGGAACAACCTCACCGACACCCCGAGAGGGATCGATGTAGCGTACCCCGTTTTCAACTTTTACAGTCAGTTTTCCACGCTCTATAAGATCTTCTATAGCTGATAATTCCAAACCCGTTAGATTGGAATACTCATCATCACTCATCCACTTCATAATACCCCTTTGAGTAAGTGGGATCTATTTGGAAATGATCGTTTCAATCTCCAAAGAATCCATTTCAACTTTTTTAGCTTTTGCTATACGATCCTCTTTGAGCTTGATCGCCAGCTCTTCATTGTCAAGTGCAAGTATCTGCATAGCCAAGTATGCAGAGTTTATAGCTCCTGCTTTTCCTATTGCTACTGTAGCAACCGGCATTCCAGCCGGCATCTGTACAGTTGAAAGAAGCGCATCGATACCACTGAGTGCAGATGCACTCATAGGAACACCAATGATCGGCTTTACTGTTTTAGAAGACAAAACACCTGCAAGGTGTGCCGCCATACCGGCAGCAGCAATGAAAACCTGTGCACCTTTTTCTTCTGCTTCATGAATATATGTTGCCGTTCTCTCAGGCGAGCGGTGGGCTGAAGAGATAATCATCTCATAATTAACACCAAATGCCTCAAATGTGTCTGAACAAGACTTCATTATCTCATAATCACTTTTACTACCCATCACGATTGATACAAACTTCATTTACTATCCTCTAATTTTTCTTGAGATTATACCATTATATTTCATTTAACTTTTCGGATATGTCCCCATATCCTCATGGGAAGGGATTCTTAAAAAGGTGTATTGTGGAAGTTTTGTCGGTAATTTTATTGGATTTGTATTACCGCTGTGCACCTCTTGCCAAACTTTAGCGTTTTTTGCCAAAAGCTGTTTGAGTTTTATGTAAACTTTGCCATCTCTCTCATATGTGCTGCCGATCTCATTATCGAGCATCTCTATTTTTGTACCTAGCGGAGCAACCACTTCCAGCTCATCCCCCGGCAATGTTTTATATTTACACAAAAAGTACTCCCCACTCTCATCAACCTGTCCACTCACCTGATGTGTTCCTAGTTGCATCGTAAAATCAAGTGACTGGGTATCGTGCTTCTCAAATGGTCGCGAAATAAGGTAAGCATCTGTATAACCGCGGTTTTGCAGCGATTCGAGCTCATACTGATATTTTGCACTATCGAGTGTATCGTTGTAATAATCATCGATGGCCATTCTGTAAGCTTTTGCCGTAACAGCCGCATAATAAGCTGTTTTTGTACGCCCCTCTATTTTGACGCTATCGACCACACCACTCTCTAAAATCTCTTGCATATGAGAAGCAAGGTTAAGATCTTTTGAGTTCATGATATACGTTCCTATCCCCTCCTCCTCTTCAAGCTTAAAGAGTGTTCCCGTCTCAGGATTTGCGGCATAGATCTCATAAGGAAAACGGCAATCATTCGCACAACTTCCGCGGTTAGGCACTCGACCGCTTTGAAGTGTTGAGATAAGACAACGACCGGAATAGGCAAAACACATACTTCCATGCACAAAAACTTCCAACTCAAGCTCCGGAAGCTCTTTTTTTATCTCTACAAGATCTTTCAGTGAGATCTCACGTGCGGTGATGATACGGGTCGCACCCATATCAGCATACACCTTTGCATCAAGAACATTCATAACATTTGCCTGCGTTGAAAGGTGTAGCGGCATATCGGGAACGAGTTCATGACACAGTTTAAGCACCCCGGGTGTTGCAACTATAAAAGCATCAGGTTTAAGCTCTGCCATTGTAAGTATATGTTTTTTTAAAAGATTAAGCTGTGAATTAAAAGGGAAACCATTTATGGTCGCATACACTTTTTTACCTCGCTCGTGAGCGTACTTAATCCCCTCCTCAAAGTCCTCAAAACTAAACTCTTTTCCAGAACGTATGCGAAGGGAGAAATGGCTCACTCCTCCATATAC
>JALUKO010000114.1:0-2387 GCA_027056525.1 Helicobacteraceae bacterium
GAGAAAATACCCCTCTCCTCAGCATCTGTAGAGTTTTTTGTGGCACGACTTAGCTCAGAGACAGTGGCATTGTACTTCTCTATAAAACTATCGATCTTCTCAAGTATATTATCTCTGTTTTGCTCAACACTCACCTCTGAAGTGCCAAGCTCTTTAAGCGTGATATCATACCCTGTAATAAGGTCGGTGATATTGTTTGATGTTCTTGTGATCGCCTGACCGTTAAAGGTAAACTCCGCATCGACTCCCGTCTGTACTGCTGTCATATCGGCAGTGAGCTGAGTACCGGAAAGATTTCCACTGTTATCCGCAAGCGTAATATCCTGTGTACTACCCGTACCTACAGAGTTTAAAAATAAACGATAATCCCCCTCAGCAACCTGAACAATAGTCGCACTCACTTTATCACCGGCAACATCATTAATAGACTTCTTCAAATCATCAAGTGTCGTTGTTGCATCATAATCTATAGTAAAATCAACGCCATCAATATTAAGATTTACACTTCCTGCAGCTGTCGCTATGGTATCTGTAGTTGCACCAAACGAACCCGATTCTTCTATTTGCTTCGTTGCAAGTTGCGTAACATCCAAAGTAAAATCCTGCAGATCACTGTTGGCAGATGCCGTGACCTCCACCGATGTTCCACTGACACTCGTTGTTCTTTCATCAAAAAGTGCAGGTGTCTTTAACTCTGTAATGGCATCAGAGAGATTTGTCATATTGGCATCTATGACGTCATACTCCGCCTTTTTGTCCTCCTCGTTGGCTATTTCCAACTCTATGGGTGTCACCTGAGCAGCTTCATCTGCTTCTCTAAGCTGATCCAATAAGTCCTGCGTTAATATGCTTGATCCCGTTCCTAGTGCACTGATACCCATAACACATCCTTTTGTTGATAATCTTTCATTTTATTTTACTACTTACCATATCGGTTTATTTTCAAAAACCTTTACGGTATTACTTATCTTGATAAGTCTTTTTATACAGATCAGGTAAAAAACACTTTCGACACATTGCTATTTTGTCATAGTCACCTTGAGCGTGTAGTTTTCTGATCTCCTTATATTTTGGTGAATGCCAAATATCGATCAGCTTTTGCTCTTTCCAGTTACCCACAACATACTCATCATCGCCATCTACACAACATACCGTTACATTACCGTTACACTTTAAAAACATTCTCTGAAACAGTTGTTCACACGCGAAGCCTTCCACTTTTTCATATTCATGTTTTAAGTCTGCATGTCTCTCATTAAACACACCATACCCTAAAGAATCAACAAGGTCTCCCCACATCACTTTCATAGCTTCAAATTGCTGTTTCCATATAGGATCATCATAAACAACCATAGAGAGTCGTATATGTGTCTGCGGGTAAAACTTATCGCGTATCTTTATAAACTCATAGATATTATCTATCACTTTTCCTATCGTTGTGCCCACACGCTGTTGCTCATAAAGTTTCGGATTTACAGCATCAAAAGAGATAAAAATCTTATCGAGCCCGGCTTCTAGAAGCTGAGCTGAAAGCTCCGGAGTCAAAAGAACCGCATTGGTGTTGAACATCACATCAAGCACCCCTTTTTTCTTTGCATACTCCACTTGAAAAACAACATCTTTATGGAGTAAAGGTTCCCCCAAATACTGCAATTTCACAGCTTTTACACCATGCTCAACCGCCTGATCGATGATGTTCATGTAAGCTTCTTTATCTATATAACGGCTTTTAACCTCATGCTCACTTTTATCGGCATCTTTAATCGTTCTTGCACACATCGGACACTTTAAGTTACATAGATCCGTTGTCTCTATATCAAGATTTAGGGGGAAGTGGGAAGTGTACCTCTCTTTTGGGTATTTTGCCCAGTTTGCTCGGTACTCTTTGTACTCCTCTGTACGAAAACTTTCCCACTTTTTAGAAATGACAAACTCATTGGCATTATAGTTAACCTCTTCCTCTTTTTTCTCTATGTGTTCTATCGACATCTGCGCCTCTTTTGTATAAAGTTATTTGTTTTCTTCTGTTTATTGTACCTAAATCGGTTAAAAATAAAAATAGTGTAGCCAATAACGGTATGTTTTTTGCTTGCATTCATATTATTTTCATAAGGCTTTTCATGCAACACACCGATATTGAACAAACTGCCATACGCACATACAATGAAAACTTACTTTTTCTTCAAGCTACACGACCCGATCTTTTTGAGAAGATCTCCGCTTTGAGTCATGCTATAGAGAGAGGCTTTTATAAAGAAAAGTACTCTTTGGAATATAAAGAAAATTATTTTGATGTTTTGGAAGCTCAAACAGGCAAGTGGCTCTATGGTGTGAATAGCCTTGAACATGCAAAGATCTCTGCTGATAGCATTAACTACACCAAAACA
>JALUKO010000114.1:2397-4363 GCA_027056525.1 Helicobacteraceae bacterium
TGTTTATGAAACATTTTACAATGTTAACATCTCACCGGAATATGCACAGGAACTTGAACAACTCAGTATCGCCGATAACAGCTACTCCGGATCTGCCAGACTCATAAGTTACTCCAACCAATATGCCGATAAAAAAACCACTACTATGAAAAAACTCTACAAGTTTATCTTTTTAGGAGTTGGTCTTGGTCTGCATGTCACGGCAATCCATGAAAAGATAAACTCAAACGTTTACTTTATCATTGAAGATGATTTAGAGCTTTTTAGACTCTCCTTGTTTGTTACAAACTACAAGCAGATCACTGCAAAGGGTGCTACTATCGTTTTTTCCGTATTTGAAGATGAAGAGGAGTTTGCAAACTCTACAAAAATGTTTCTCAATGAACATTTTATCTATAACCATTTTATAAAATTTTTCCATCTTCTGAGCCATTCGGAGAAAAAACTTAAAACGATTCAGGGTACTATCGTTGGACAGAACTATCTCACATTTAACTACTCGGCACTTACAACAAGTCTGCTCCGTCCCCTTACCCACCTAAAAAATGGCTACAGACTGCTTGATATCGGTTCTTCATACGCCGGAACAGTTTTTACAAAAAAACCTGTGCTTCTTCTAGGAGCCGGTCCCTCCTTTCAAAGAAATACACAATGGCTTCAAGAGAACCATCATAAGTTTATCGTGGTAACGGTTGTTCCTTTGTTAGCGAAACTCCAGGAGTTAGGCATTAAGCCCGATATTGTTACACATGTACACGGCTTTAGCGATGCACTTCCCCATGTACAAAAGATCAAAGATTTTTCATTTTTCGATGAGACTATCTCTCTTTTTGGAGGATTTACACAACCTGAGTTTTTAGAGTACTTCAAAAAAGAGAATGTTTTTATATTTGAAGGCTCTTCCAGATATAAACATGGATACAGCGGGATCACCTCTTCCAACATAGGCTCAGTCACCTATGGACTTTTACTAATGCTCTACACAAAAGATATGTATGTACTCGGGCTTGATTTTGCACTCGATCAGGAGAGTGGACAAACCCACTCCGATGCTCACAAATATGCAAGAAAAGTGGAGCTTGAAGAAGATGAGAGCATTGGTGGAGAATTGATCTATAAACAAGAGGTTATCAAGGTAAAGGGTAACTTTAAAGAAGAGGTTTTCACAACCTTGTTATTTAACGGCTGGAGAGATGAATGTCACGCTATCCAAAAAACCTACAGAACGTTTGAGAATAAACACATTTATAACCTTAGTGATGGTGCAGTTATAAAAGAGACCATCCCGATGCATCTTGAGGATACCCGCATAGCCTCACTAAGCGACATTGACAAGCATGAACTTTATACACAACTGCATTCTCTCTTTCTCTGTAAATCTGCCGATAGCCTTACAGAAGAAGAACTTCATGATCTGAGATTGCGTCTGAACTACTGTGATGAGATTATACAAACACTTCATATCCATACCAATACACCCCATCAAAACATCGATATGTATCACTATAATCTTCTTGGTGTTTTTTACAATATTCTACGAGATGAGGGTGATGTTGCCAGCTCTGACTTGAACTATGTTATCACACTCTACCTGCAACTTGTCTCCGGATATATCTTCGATCTGATCAATACAAAAGAGATCACAAACCATAAAAAACTCATCAAATATCTGGACAAAGTGGTCATACCACAAATTATCAGGGTGATTAGCTACTTTAAAGATCATATACAAGGTTATTTGGATTATGCAGAGAAAATGAAGCAGAACAAAAGCTAGACCTCCATGACCTGGAAGTCTTGAGCACTTGATGAAACCTTTACTACTGTAAGAGTTTCATCACATTTTGTTGAACAGCATTTGCTTGACTCATTGCATATGAACCTGACTGCGCTAAAAGATTTCTTTTAGAGAAGTTAGCAGACTCTGCCGCAAAGTCAACATCACGGATCTGTGATTCTGCCGCTG
>JALUKO010000115.1 GCA_027056525.1 Helicobacteraceae bacterium
ATGCTGTCGTATGTTTCATAGGCATGTTTATCCAGAGTCTCATAACCAAAACCGATCTTTGCCAGAGGAGCTATGGTGTCGAATTTGTCATATTCATATACACCGTTAAGTGCTATACGAAAGATATCGGTAGAGTCATTTGAAGGTGAATACTCTGCATTGGAATACAAAACTGAAAGCTCAGGAGCGAGAGTTGTTCCTAAGTTATTGAACTGAACTTCAGCACCAAACACTGCATGATTGTCAATATCAATATTGCCTTCTGTAATGTTATATCCGATAAGCGGAGTGAACTCATAGTCATATTGTGAAGCAAATGATAAAGACCCAATTAAAAGGGCTGAAAGTAAAAGCGATTTTTTCATGGTTATTTCCTTGTTTTTTGAAATTATAGCCAAATTCTAGTTAAAGTATTAGTTTATATTTAATATTATTATTAATGTGATATTATTGTGTTAGAAGAGTACAGAGTAAAAACTGTTAGAGCTTTTACTCTGCCTGTAGATTATGTCCTTGGGTCAGTGATGTAGCCATGAATTGCTGAAATTGCAGCTACTGCAGAGTTTGCGAGGTAGACCTTGGATGAGCGACTGCCCATGCGCCCTACAAAGTTTCTGTTTGTTGTAGAGATAGCTACTTCACCATCACCTAAAATACCCATATAGCCACCAAGACATGCTCCACATGTTGGGTTGCTCACAACACCGCCGGCATCGACTATGATGTCTATGTAGCCGAGTTTGTTCGCTTCACGTAAGATCATTTGAGTCCCGGGAGTAACAATAAGGCGAACATCTTCATGCACTTTTTGTCCTTTTAGGATCTCTGCAGCAACTTTAAGATCGCTTAATCTCCCGTTGGTACAGCTTCCGATAAATGCTTGATCGATCTTGATATTATCAGCTACAGCCTGAGAAACAGAGTGCCCGTTTGAAGGTAGAAACGGATACGCAATAACCGGTTCCAAGGCTGCTACATCGATCTTTAACACTTGAGAGTATCTTGCATCTTCATCAGAATAGTGGATCTTTGGTTCACGAGCGAGATCTTTATCTGCTAAAAATGCAGCTGTTGTTTCATCATAGGCAACGATACCACTTTTAGCTCCGGCTTCTATGGCCATGTTACACATGGAAAATCTGTCATCCATACTAAGGTGCTCTATAGTAGAACCTGTAAATTCCAAGGTTTTGTAAAGTGCACCATCAACACCGATCATGCGGATAATCTCGAGGATGATATCTTTGCCTGTAGTATGCTCACCCGGTTTGCCCGATAGTATAACCTTGATTGATTCAGGAACTTTAAACCAGTTGCCCCCTGTTATCATTGCAAATGCAAGGTCGGTTGAACCCATTCCGGTAGAGAAAGCACCAAGGGCACCATGTGTACATGTATGAGAGTCCGCACCAATGATCACATCGCCGGGAACCACAAGCCCTTTTTCGGGAAGCAAGGCATGCTCAATTCCCATATCTTTTTCGTCAAAAAAGTTTTTAAGCTTATATTTTTTTGCAAAATCTCTTGATATTCTTGCCTGATTAGCAGAAGCAATATCTTTGGCAGGGATAAAATGATCAAGAACGATAGAGAACCCATCAGGATTTGCAAGTGAGGTAGCACCACTCTCCTCAAAAGCTTTAATAGAGATAGGTGTAGTGATATCATTTCCAATGACCATGTCGATGTTTGAGCGGATGATCTCTCCGGCATAAACAGGTTTGCCGACATGTTCAGAAAATATTTTTTCAGTTATAGTTTGTCCCATAATGAACCTTTAAAAAATAATAGTTTCGCGATTATATCATTTAAAGTGTATATATTTGCTTTATAACTCTTCTTGTATTTCGTATTTGAGTGCTTGTTTTGTAAAGTTGACAGAACAAAAGAATAAAGAAATAAACAAAGGATGAAGTGTTGCATTTTCATCTTCAATACGTTCAAACACTTTAAAGGTAAAACCTTCACCCTCCTGCGGATCTTTTGGCGTCACTTTAAATTCTATGGGAGCGAGTGCTCTGAGCATATTGAGCAAACGCTTTTTCTTTTTAGCATTATCGCTTGTTAAAATATTGAAGTTTGGATCTTCTGAACTTTTGTGCTCAAGCACTACAGCTTCCAGAAGTTCAAGTTTGTCCTTAAAAACAGTTTTATTCCATTTGATCTGAACATGTTCAGAAGATATTTCACATTTGTTTGTTGTGAGAGGATGAGGCTTTGTCGCTCTGAGCGCTTCACAAAGACCGAGTAAAAAGTTTACTCCGCCAATGCTCTGAGCACTTTTTTTCATAAGCAGGTGCAGCAGCGCTTTTGTTTTGTCGTTTTGTTTGTTGAAATTACACATTGGTGTACCTTTTGTTTTTATTTATTATATACCACAGCAATATTTTTGCCGTTGTTTTTGGCTTCATACATCATTGTATCAGCATTTTGAACAAGTGTATCCATATCACTTCCATGTTCAGGATAAATCGCTATACCGATACTTGCTCCGATATTGACAACTGTATTGTCAATAACAAAGTCTTTGTTGAGTTCGCGAATGATTTTTTTGGCAACACCTAAAGCTTCATTGCTGAGTTTTAAGTCTGTTAAAATGATGGTAAATTCATCCCCGGCGAGTCTTGCAACAATGTCTGTACCCCTTACCGACAGCATAAGTCGGTTTGCAACCTCAATAAGGAGCTTATCACCCACTGCATGACCATAGGTATCGTTGATATCTTTAAACCCGTCCAAATCGATGAACAAAACACCAAGTTGGTTTTTGTAACGCTGTGCTCTGTTGAGTTCATGCTCAAAATGTATATAAAAAGAGAGACGATTAGGCAGTTTTGTCAAGGTGTCATAGTGTGCCAAATTTTTAAGTTTCTCTTTATTGATGATAACATAGATTCCAAAGATAAAAAGTAGGAATAAAATAGCATAAAACAGAATGATCAGGTAAAACTCTTCCAGATGGATATTGTCCAGATAATCAGAGTCTATGTAAGTGACTATGTACGCAGCGACCTTCTCATCAGTAACTTCTTTGATCGGGACAAAGCTTAAGACAATGCTTTCATAATTGTATGTACTTGAAATCGCAAAGGGTTTTTTGCTTTTACTTTTTTTGGCAATCTGTTGAACAATATCAGAATTTTTGATCTCTCTGTAGAGGTTGATATCTCCGGCAGTGGTGTGTGTTGCTTTTTCAATAAAAAATCCAGGCATCTCCCAGTTCTGTTCAAAATATATCTGTTGCTCTTTTTGCCAACTGTATTTTTCAAGCATTGTTTTGCAAAGCAGAAAATGGGCATCGTTGATGTAATTGTCTAAAATATTTTCAACCATTTTTTTGCTTGAAAAGGAGATATCTATACAACCGATATAATGCTTTTGTGCATTAAACAGTGGGTAAACAAACCTAAATCCATGAACTGTTCTGCCGATCTCAAAACCTTCTGTAAATTTTTTGCTTTCATTTGTATGTGAGACAGTGTACCTTATACCAGTGAGATTGTCACCAAAGAGTTGAGGTGTATTCATTCTTAAAAAACTGGTATTATCGGCAAGTATGAACTGTATCTGATTAATCCCCATACCTTGCAGGCGAATATATCGTTTTTGTAGAAGCTTGTAAAGTTTTGAGCGTAAGCGTGAGCGCTGTTGCTTTGAGGTGTTTGGAACTTTTGTGAGTATATTACTTATATGTTTATTATCCGTATAAATAGAGTAGATATCTTGAGACATTATTTTAAAATATTTATAATTTGTTTTGTATTTAGTCTCTAAAAGTTTGGCTTGCATCTTTAAATATTGCTCTTTTTTGTCAGTTTCAATCTGATAGATCAAAAACCAACCACTGACAGAAAGAACTACAAATAGTAAAAAATGTCTATAAAATTTTTTCAATATCACTCCCATATAAATATTACCAAAATTATTTTAGCACTATTTTTCATAAGTTGTACTAAATTTCTTTATAATTAACTGAAATAACTATTAAAATATTCATAAAGTCAGATTTGTTTAAGCATATCATAATAACAAAGGTATTATGATGTCAAAAGTAAAAGAAGACAAAATTTGTCTCATTTAAAAAAAGGATGGAATATCATCCTGAATATTAAAAGGTAAAAAATGCAAGTTTATTTAGACAACAATGCTACTACAATGTGTGATCCACAAGTTGTAGAAGTTATGCAACCATTTTTCAGTGAGCTTTATGGTAATCCAAACTCACTTCACAAATTTGGAACGGCAACACATCCGGCTTTGGCCAAAGCCATAGATCAGGTATATACGGCTTTAAATGCTTCTGATAATGATGATATCGTTTTTACATCATGTGCGACAGAGTCAAA
>JALUKO010000116.1 GCA_027056525.1 Helicobacteraceae bacterium
CAAGATACTGACATTTTCAAAACCGTGAGCAATTAAAACAAATGCGAAGTAGCTGCTCTTTAGTAGACCTTGGGGTGTGTTATGAGCATAGATAAGCACTTTTGAGTTTGTGTTTATCCCCGCATCGTGTAAGTGTTCTTGAATCACCTCGGGAGTGTTCATCTGTTGATATGCAGAGTGCTCATCGATGAAAGATGCTGTATCAAGATGTATGGCACCGGTGATATGACTTTTTTTATAGATATCTTTTGACGCTACATCTATGATGATAAGATTTTTATCATCAAGTGAGCTTTTGAGTTCAGCAGGTGAGACAAAAGCATCAAACGCAAAAAGATGCACAGCAGAGAGTACAAGAGCTGTAAAAAGTTTCATATATATGCTTAAAAAATTTCTTTGTTTCTAAATTCTGATATTTCTGTTTCTACCATCTCATCTATCATAATAGTAAAAAGTTCAGAGATCATATTTGGGTTGATATTAAGCTCAATACCACGTTTACGTACACGCTGCATGATATCATCGATCCTATCTTTTGCCTTTACCTGCTCAACACTCTCTTTAAATGCAGCTGCTTGACGTATAAGATGACTTCTCTCAGAGATAAGTTCTACAAGTTTGTCATCAAGTTTGTCGATCTCTGTTCTTACTTCCTCAAGTGAATGACATGTTTTCATGGTATATCCTTTTATATTATAATGCTTGTGCCAAAAATGGGTTGTTGGCTGTTTTTGTTTGAAATGTTACATAGTCCTGTGAAAATTGTTCGTTTATAACCCACCCGTTATTTTTATCTGTATCAAGTATAGTAACAAAAAATAGATAATAGCCTTGTTAACACTTTTGTAACTATTATCGTATATAATTTTTCTTACGATTCTCCTTGTATGGTCTTAAGTGATTCATTAAGACTTTACTACTTATACTTCTGGCATCTGCCAGAATATCAATCTCTTGGAATATCTTTGTTTATATAAGCCAAATAACCTACAACAAGAACAAGTATTGAAAACATCACTACCCAAATTATCATATCGCCGCCACTGGCTGCTTGATCAATAGTTTCGTTCATATGTTTTCCTCAGTTTTTAGCCCATAACATAACTGTTTCTTTCTTGCAGTAAGCTTTTTGTTCATGATAATTATTCTATATTTTTCCTTAGTCTTGGTATAATCGTTTGAACTACAGGAGAAAAAATGATAGATATCCACCTCATTATTGCCAAACAGATCATAGAAGAAGCGGGACGCATCATAAAAGATGCACGCGCTACAAATACTTTTGAATTTACATTTAAACAGGACAATACACCCGCTACCAATATAGATAAACAGGTACAGCAATATATTACTAAACGATTGCAAGACAGTTTTAACATACAGGTTATGGGAGAGGAGGCGGATATCAATATTGATCCCTCTCAGCCATACTGGGCAATAGATCCAATAGATGGAACATGGGCATTTATAACACATGAAAATACATCAGCTATCAATCTCTCTCTCATAGATAAGACAAAAGTAATTTTGGGAATAGTGTATAACCCTTTTACAGATGAGTTTTTTTACTCTGAAGAATCCGGTAAATCTTATATAGGGATGTTGCAACTTCCTTTACGGGAGAATAAAGAGGTGACTGTGGTCAACTTCAAACCACAAAGGGAACATCCTATCGTCAATAATCTCAATAAATTGTTTAAAGAAGACAAGGTAAAAAAGCTGGTGTGTATAGGGGGCTCTTTGTCATACTCGATGTGCATGGTTGCCAAAGGTGCTTTTAGTAACTACATAGCTTACTTTAACGGTGTCTCCAATGCGTGGGATCTCTCAGCCGCCGTGATAATAGTGCGAAACAGCGGAGGTTTTGTTACAGATCTTGAGGGCAGGGATATTGATGCCATTTCCCATAAGGGCTTTATCGTTGTCAGTGCAAATGAGAAGGTTAAAAATCAATTTTTAGAGATGATGAAAACTCTATCTTAAAGTTTACTTTAATTTTTATACTTATTTAATTTTATCAGGAGTATACTTGTAGTAGATAGGCTTTAGTCTACATCAAGACTAAATATGTCTAAGAAGATAGGGGGTGTATTATGAAAAGTGTAATCAGGGTTGAAAAAATAAATTTATTTTTTGTTATTTTGGCGTTTGTGATGGGGGTGTTTTTCTTTAGTGGGTGTAGTGGAGGAAGTGGGAGTGGAGGTGATGATACCACCGGCACTTCACCTTTAGGATCTAAGATTGTTGTTTTGCTTGACGATCTTAATATCAGCCTAACAGACCCTCTCTCCAAAATAAGTTTTGATGTCACTTCCACTTATGAGATAGAAAGTTTTGAGATCAAGATAAATAATGTTGATAGAACTGAGCTAGTAAGCTTTGATGGTAAAACACTGCAGATACAACCGACATCAAGTGCGATGCTGCCTTTTGACTACATCATTATCACCTTGACATTGACAGATAAAGAGGGCTTCTCATATACGCAAACATTTAGTTTTGATCCAGATTTTGATCTGGCTATCGCTGCCGGATTTGATGCGCAACCCCAAATTGGATATGCACCGATGGAGGTGACATTTTCGCCAAAAGTGAGTGCTGAAGAATCGATTCAACTTTATCACTGGGATTTTGGTGATGGAACAAAAAATGACAGTAATACCTCAAGAGAGAACCTTATCGGAAGTCCTGTTACACATAAATATACTGAAGCTGGGGAGTATAACGTAACGTTGACCATTTACGACAGTACTTATCAGCCTGCTACATCACAGTTGATTGTCAAGGTTTTTAATGCACCTCCTACCATAACCAGTATCAATGCGTCTCCCTCTAACGGGGAGCTTCCCTTGCGTGTGTCTTTTTCCGCAAGTGCCAGTGACAATGAAGGGATACAGGCCTTTTTGTGGGATTTTGACGGGGATGGTGTTATTGATATAAATGATACAAAAGTGGATGAAAATACCACTTATATACCTAAATATGGCTCCTCTTATCAGTACTTTGTCTATAGCGGTACCGGAAAATATCAAGCAAAACTTACTGTTTTGGATGTTGAAGGGGGTAGTATTGTCGTTGAGGTACCAACTATTGAGGTTTTAGTCGGTCCAGAGGGAACACCGACAGTGAATGCATATGCGTATCCATCAAGTGGAACGGCACCACTGGAGGTAAGCCTCTCTGCCGGTTACTATATGGATAAATGGGAGTGGGATTTCGATGGTGATGGTGTATATGATTATAGTAGTACACAGAGCGGCAACGTGGATCACATATATGATGAAGCCGGAACATACTATGCAAAAGTACGGGCTACAAGGGACGGATTGGCAACTTTGGATACAGTGCAGGTAAGAGTAGATCAAGAGATATCATTGAGCCGAAGTACCGATACTATAGATGTCAACAGTGTCGAGAGTGTTGAGTTAAACATCAGTGTTGCAGCAAAAACTGATGTAAAACTTGTCGTGGAAGATCGAAGATACCAAGAAGTAGCAACACTGCTTGATTGGCAAGAAAAAAGTGGTGAGTTCAGCGTTAGTTGGGATGGAACCGATGATGATGGTGTCACCTTGGCAGAGGGTGATTACTATATAGTTTTGCTCTATAAAGAAAATGCAGAGACAAAACGCTATGACTTGCGGGATGAAAGAGACAATACAAATATTGCAATCACTACCAATATTTCTGCAGGAACAGTGTTCGCTCCTTATAAAGAGCCTATGCTTATAGAATTTAACCTCAGTGAAGCGGCTGAAGTATCACTCGATGTCGGGCCTGATGGCTATGTTGTGACAGAGCGTATTAAAACCCTTTTGCTAAAACAAGCACTTGGTAAAGGTTCTTACACCATAAAATGGGCGGGTGATGCCAATGACGGAACTTTGGCTGATCTTTCTGATTATAAAGATAAATACCCAAGTTATGCCAACTACTATATGACAGGCGGCTTTAAAAATCTTTTGGCAAAGAATGCTGTTTTTGTCAAAAGTGGGGTGTCAATACTCAACTTGGAAGTGGATGCACCTGTTTATGTGCCAAATACGATAGATGAAGATAAACAACACAAAGAGCTCACTATAAGCTTTGATTTAAGTTCTGATGCTTCTGTAACACTTACCATCAATGATGCACAGACGGGTGCTACTGTTATGAGTAAAGAGTATGCCTCTTTAATAAAAGGATCGCAAAGCATAACATGGAACGGCAAAGATGAGGATGGCAAGTATATTGCTCCGGGTGTTTACAGAATAGGTGTGAAAGCAACTGATACCTATGGATATACATCATTAACTCAATATG
>JALUKO010000117.1 GCA_027056525.1 Helicobacteraceae bacterium
TACATTGGCTCTGCAGTATCTTCTCCAAATCTCTCAGGATCAAAAAAGAGCCTTGAGTAGTTACTCTTTACTCCTCCAAAGTGTTCAAATAGATCACTAAAAAGCTCATCTGTATAAAGATCACAGTACTGATTGATATTTTGTGTAAGTTCATCTTCTTCTAAAAGATAATCACTTCTAAACTCACTTGATATATCTCTGCCACTGTGGGGAAGATGGATTAAATAGTGTTTATTCATCTGCTTGACCTTGGAAAAGCATAATAGCTATCAACAACAGCCTTCATTATAAGCGATTTATAGACTATCTCTTCATCTTTTTGGAGTGCTTCTGAAGCATATTCGAAAGCATATCCATTACCTTCAAGTGCTTCAAGGACTACTTCTTTATCGTTTTGAAGTCTTTTTGAAGCATATTCTATAGCCATACTATGCTTGTTAACCGCTTCAAAAACTATTTCTCTATCATTTTGAAGTTCTTCTGAAACATACTGCAATGCCAAACCATTGCTTTTAACTGCTAGAAGCACTACCTCTTTATCATTTCGAAGTTCTTCTGAAGCATATTTTATAGCCATACCAGACCTTTTAACCGCTTCAAAAACTATTTCTCTATCATTTTGAAGTTCTTTTGAAGTGTACTCTAAAGCCGACCCATTACTTTTAACCGCTTCAAAAACTACCTCTCTATCATTTTGAAGTTCTTCTGAAGCATACTTCAAAGCTCTAGCATCGTTTTTAACTGCTAGAATCACTACATCTTTATCATTTTGAAGTTTTTTTGAAGCATACTCCAATGCTATACCATGCCTTCTAACCGCTGCAAGAACTACTTCTTTATCATTTCGAAGTTCTTTTGAAGCATATTCTATAGCCATACCAGACCTTTTAACCGCTTCAAAGACTATTTCTCTATCATTTTGAAGTTCTTTTGGAACATACCGCAATGCCACACCATCGCTTTTAACTACTAAAAGCACTACCTCTTTATCATTTTGAAGTTCTTCTGAAGCATATTTTAAAGCCAAACTAGACCTTTTACCTGCTAAAAGCACTACTTCTTTATCGTTTTGAAGTCTTTTTGAAGCATATTCTAAAGCCCTACCAAACATTTTAACCGCTTCAAAAACTACCTCTCTATCATTTTGAAGTTCTTCTGAAGCATACTTCAAAGCTCTAGCATCGTTTTTAACTGCTAGAATCACTACATCTTTATCATTTTGAAGTTCTTTTGAAGCATACTCCAATGCTATACCATGCCTTCTAACCGCTGCAAGAACTACTTCTTTATCATTTCGAAGTTCTTCTGAGGCATCAATAAAATATCTTAATGATGTATGTACCTTTCGTATCATTTTTAGTAGTTTATCTTTCTCAGTTATCATGTTTATTACTCCTAAGTTTGCTTGGTATATCTCCACCACTATATGGAATATGGATTAAATTATATAAAATGAGAATGACAGCTTGTGTCACAGCAATTATTTAACTGTTGTTTTAAACGTTTCATTTTCATAACCTCTATGAAAAACATTTAAGAGTTTAGCTTGCATCTCTTTAAATGCTTTCAAATCTATACTACTCTCTTGCAAAGAGGTGAACTCTTCATTGATAGTAATCATATTTGGAAGTTCTGCAATATACTCAAGCCTTTTGGTATTTAACACAATATAAATTTTTTGCAAATCACCTGCAACGTCATAATAGTCAAGCCAAATATGTCGATCTCCCATATGTTCAACATTTGTTCTAAAATCAAATTTTATAATCTCTTGAATCTTTGGAAGTGAAAAATACGCCAACAAAACAATTTGAATACTCTTGTGTAAGTTTTGAGCAACTATCTCATCATAATGTTTGGCAATCAGTTTTGCACGCCCGATTTTATATTGTTGATCATACTCTTGTAAAATTTTATGCATTACTATTCTCCAAAAACAACCTTAAAAAATCCACCATTTTTCGACTTCATCTCGATAAAATGAAAAAACTTCTCATAATCAAGCCTGACAATACCTTTTTCTTCACGAAGTACACCTATAGGCAAGAACTGTAGCAACTCCCTCTTCTCCCTATTGGCACTCATCTTTGTTCCAAATACATACTCATCATCAAGTAGAATTACGCCCTCTTTTTTATCTTCTTTAAACCCTTTGAATTTGATGTTGTACAAGTCACGCCACATCACCTTACCGCGGATGTAATAATCATCAATGCGGTTGCTTGAGAAATATGCAGGTGTTTTCATCTCAAGCTCTTGAAAATACTCCAGAAAAACTTCCCTAGCAGGAGCTAAAATATCATTCACATCTATTTTAATCCCTTGCATAAACTTCTCTTCGAGTCGTGCTAAAAAGTCTTGATACAACTCAGTTCCAAACTCATTGAGAATTGTTGTAAAGTACTCTGCCGTCTCCTCTTTTTTATCGATGTCAAACGGGTTGTTAAGTTGGATGTAGTACATACGGCGCATCACTTGGGAATTGGCACTAAAGTCAGTATTACTGGTAGCTATCATACAGGGGTGATGTCCATCTTTGGTATTTGTAGTGCTTTTAATAAAGCTCTCACCCATATACCCACTTGTGGTGCTACTATTTGAACTGTAGTATTCTTTTTCAATCTCATCAACAAATATAGGCATCACATTCTCTTCATAGAAAAACTGACTAATAAGCTGTGGATTGATGTGGCTCATAGAGTGGAGCTTAGCAGATTTTTTATACGCATAAATCGCTCCATGGTTGCCCATTATCTGACTAATAAATTTGATTAGATGTGTTTTTCCAGAGTTTGACATACCAGCTATGAGCATAAAAACAGGGATGGAGTCTTTTACTTCATCTCTACCCTGTTGGTTCACCGCTTCCTCACGCAACCTCCAAATATAGACCGATGAAAACGCATAAAGAATTGACTCGAAGATTCTTTTTTGAGTATCACTCTCTTTGTTGATGGTATATGTCGTGTAGGCTGAGATAAATTTTGCTAAAAGTTGTAGTTTTTGTTGCAGTGTTTCTTTGCTAATTCTTTTGGGGAATAAGGGCAACTCCTCATTGTTATCATTTTTGACAAAAATATGCGCATTTGCTTCACTGTAGATAAGTTGTGTACGACTATCTTCAAATTCTTTAACAATTGTCTTTTCTTGTAGCACCTTTGTAATGATTTGCTCTTTTTGTTTAACAAACTGTGCGGGCTTAATAAAACCCATTTTCCCTTTTGAAGATTTAGTGACTATTTCTATGACCTGCTTTGTTTTGGCGATGCTTTGCAATTCTTGTTTGGTACTCTCTTCTGCCTGAGCAATAATCTGTTTCGTGGTTTTAATGCTCTCATCTAAATCATCTGGGAGAATGACAGCACCTTGTATCGCATCCATTCTATCTCTAAGTAACTCTAGGCTTTCCTCATTGTCAAGCGTAATAATTTTCATCTCTTGCGATGCTATCTTTTGCTTGACTCTCTGGGGTACAAAGTCCAAAGTGTTTGTACGAATTTCGTCATAGCGTTGGATGTAAAAATCTACAAACTTCTTATTGTACTCACTGTCATATACTAATAACTCTTCAAATTGTTTTGTATTACAAAATGCACTTGCTGAGTAGTTTGCCGAGCCTATCATCACACGTGATGCATTTGATTCGCTATTGAGAAGAATGTATATTTTAGAGTGAATCATCGACCCAATATTGGCAAATCGGATGCGTATCTTTTCTGAAGCTATTTTTTCTAATGTTCCTTTATCAAGTGATTTAAAAAATTCATTGGTATATTTTGGATCGAAAAGATATTTTTGCGCATTGTCATTATCTTCTATCCCAAGTAAAAGTTCTACTTCTTCAAAAGCCTGTGTTTGTTTAAAAAAATATTTTGGTGAGGAGACGAAAGTGCATATAAAAAGTCTGTCATATTTTGAAGCATCGAAAAGGTGTTGAATCTCCTCTTTGTATGGTTCATCATTATATAAAACACTTAAGTACTGCTGCTTCTGTTCTGACTCTGAAAATAAAGATTGCACTATGAACTCCTTGTTTTATTAAATGCTCGCTCGTTTAGCTCTTACAAAAATATTATAAGAAGTAAGATTTTAATTTTTGTTTCTGTTTTCATCACTTCAGCTTTAACTATTCTGTTTATGTTCCAAATAACCATTTAAATAGCTTTCGATATTAGCTTTTCCTACAGGGTTGGCACTATGCACATAAAAAGTGAAATCTTGCGGAAAACCTCCATACTTACCGTCCATGTCTATCTCAACCAGCCACTTTGCGAAGTCATACCC
>JALUKO010000118.1 GCA_027056525.1 Helicobacteraceae bacterium
CGGGTGTTGCAACTATAAAAGCATCAGGTTTAAGCTCTGCCATTGTAAGTATATGTTTTTTTAAAAGATTAAGCTGTGAATTAAAAGGGAAACCATTTATGGTCGCATACACTTTTTTACCTCGCTGGTGAGCGTACTTAATCCCCTCCTCAAAGTCCTCAAAACTAAACTCTTTTCCAGAACGTATGCGAAGGGAGAAATGGCTCACTCCTCCATATACGGCATCTGCACCAAAATCAAGTGCTATTTTTAATTTTTCTAAAGTTCCTGCGGGGGAGAGAAGTTCTACTTTTTGCATCTGTGTTCTCGTTTACGCCCTAAGTTTGTTTACTTAGAGCAAATTTTTTTGAAAGTCTATCTAATTTTTTATTATGAAGATGTTTTACTGTCCGCCAAATTGTTCCAAGAGCGCTTCAATATCATCTGTAGAAGCCAGATCATCTGTCGTATCTCCCGCAATATGTTTTGCAGAAGAAACACGTTTTTCATCATCTATTTTACCTTCAAAGAGTGTATTCATGTATTTTGAAAGTGCACGCATCACATTGATGACACGCTCAATTTTTTGACGGTGGATATCTTGATACTGCATAATATCCATAACATTCATTATGGAGTCACCGCTGTTTTGTAATGCTTCTATCGTTTCATTGACATCATTCACCACCGCTTCATTCTTCTCAAGCTGTGTTTGAAAGACGGCAACATCAGGAAATTTTGCACTTAACGTTTGAAAAAGCTCGATATTGGACTGGATCACCTCTAAAATTTTTTCCAAAGACTCCTCTTTCTCCATCAAATCAGAACTGATCCCTTCAATGATATCAAAGATCTCACTTGCTTTCTCTTCACTCTCCTTGGTAACATCATCCAGCTGATGCACCATTTTATTTTCATCTGTTGCAGGATAAGGAAGCTTCTCTTCTAAAATATCATGAACAATATCATCTTTTTCTACTTCAGCATTTTCTTCCACTTCTTCTGAAGTAGTTTCATCAGAGCTTTGCTCCTCTACAACTTCTTCATCTTCAAGTCCGTCAAGATCATCAATCTCTCCACTCATTAAGGCATCTAATTCTTCTTGGGTCATGAATACTTCTCCATTATAAAACTAGCTAAATTTAATTTTAACCACTATAATAACATAAAAAATCTAAATGTGAGAATATTATGATAGTAGATTTACACAACCACACTCCCCTTTGCAATCATGCCGAAGGTGAGATCGATGCCTATATAGAAGCTGCCATTAAAAACGGTATCCAGTATTTTGGTTTTTCAGATCATGCACCGATGGATTTTGACCCCTCATACCGCATGAGTTTTGAGCAGATGCAACAATATGAAACGGATGTGCTCGATGCCAAAGCAAAATATGCAGACCAGATTGAGATATTGCTTGGCTATGAAGTTGACTACCTTCGAGGGCACATGGATCCAAGAGTCCTCAATGCCAAAGTCGATTATCTCATCGGTTCTGTGCATTTCCTTGATGAGTGGGGCTTTGACAATCCCGAGTTTATCGGACGCTATGAAAATGAAGATATTGATCTTATTTGGCAAAAATATTTTCATGCCATAGAAGATATGGCACAAAGCGGGTTTTTTGATATAGTCGGGCATCTTGACCTTATAAAAATTTTCAAGTTTATGCCAACACAAAAGATAGAAGATATCGCAAAAGATGCTCTTGTAGCTATTAAAGAGAATGATATGGTGCTAGAGATAAATGTAGCGGGTTACAGAAAACCTGTAGCCGAGGCGTATCCCTCTTTGTCTTTGCTCAAAGAGGCGTACAAGCTTGATATCCCCATCACCTTTGCTTCTGATGCCCACAAACCTGAGCAGGTAGGTCTCTTTAGCACTGAGGCTTACAAGATGGCACAAAGTGTCGGCTATACGAAGTGTGCTCTTTTTCGTAATAGAGAAAGAGAGCTTATAAAGTTTTAATCTTGCGTATTTACCAACCACATAGAAAAAATATCCAGATAGTTCCAGAAGCTTTGTATATATTCTTGTGTAATCCCTTCATCGGCAAGGGGCTCTAAAAGGGGAATATAAAGCTCTAACCAGCTTTTTCTTCCCGCTTCATCTATACGAAAAGGTGCATGACGCCCCACCATTTGATGATCACCTCTGCTTTGTGTAAAATACTCAGGCCCTCCACATATCTCTATGAGAAAATCAGCCGCATGTTTTTGTGCTTCTGCAAAATCATCTTCATCGTGAACAGGAAACAAAAATGCAATATCACTTGTTTTGATCGCTTCATAGTGGGCATTGACAATCTCCCTAAATCTCTTTTCACCAACCTCATGTAAAAAACCGGGATGAGGCTTGGCAACTGCGGGTCTCACTCCAATGGTTCCATCAGTAATACTCAGTTTCATTTTATGCCCTTAAAAAAATTTATCTATTTTATAAAAAAATTTGTTACATTCCTATAAAATAGTTCAAAAGCAATAAAACAAAGAGAAAATCATGAATGTATCCCCCAACTTCTCACCCTCTATACGTTTAATGAAACCCTATTTTCTTTTGAGTGGATTTTTTTATATTGTCAGTTTTTGCTGGCTTTTTTTTATGGATCCATTGAGAAGTTTTCATGATTTCACCCTCATAGGCTGGGTACATCTCTATATGCTTGGTTTTGTTATGCTTGCTATCTTTTCAGCTATGGCACAACTGGGTCCGGTTATTGTTGAAACAAAACACCACAATGTCAACGTCTTTAAGTATATATGGGTCACTCTTGTAGGTGGTTTAGTTTTTCTTCTTGCAGGATTTTACATAAGTGTTACTTTTTTACTCATCGGTGGCATACTTGTACTACTGGCTATGTCTCTATATGCTTTTGAGTTTTTAAAGACACTGCGCGGTGCCAAAAGAGAAACAAGTATTACCAATGCTATGAAAACAAGCAACTTTTTTTTACTTCTGGGTATCATCAGCGGTCTCATCATGGCACTTGCATTGAATGGCTTTTTAGATATAAATCCCCATATGTTTTTAAAAGCACATACATTTGGACTGATCGTAGGTTTTGTCATGATGCTTATCATGGGTATCTCAATCATACTTATCCCCATGTTTGGATTTGCAAAACGGATAAGCGATAATGAGTTCTCAAAAAGTTTTTTTGCCATCACGCTCAGTGTTACTTTAATGCTACTCTCCCCTTTTTTTCTTACTTCATTTCTTGAGCATAGTGCTTACTTTATCACTTGTATTGCCATTGTGCTTTATCTCTACCAACTCTATACAATGTTCTCTTCTAGAACAAAGGTTATTCACGATATTTGGGCAAAATCGATCTATGTCGGTTTCAGTTCCTTTATCATCGCTTTTTTATTGTTGAGCTCTTATGTTTTCAATGATAATGAGCTTATATTAAAGCTTGGGATCTGGATACTGTTTGTCGGTTTTTTTGGTTTTTTAATCATCGGCAACTATTATAAGATCATTCCCTTTTTGGTATGGTTTCAAATCTACTCACCTCTTATAGAAACAAGAGCAGTCCCAATGCTGCATGAATTAGTTCCAAAAAGGCTGGCATCTCTGCAATGGGCATACTCCACTTTAGGGCTGATACTCTCCTCTTTTGGGCTCTTTATGGAAAGTTCTAGAGTTTTTTACGCAGGGGTGAGTTTGCTGCTTGTCGGTGCAGTGATATTTTTCATTGTGATAAATAAAATTCTAAAAACTGATCTATAAAGATCTATTTAAAGATTACATATGTATAATGCTTGAACATAATTATTTAAAAAGGAAACCGTAATGGGAAAATATATAGATTTAACTAATGGAAACTTTGAAGCGACTTTAGCTGAAGGTGTTTCTTTAGTAGACTTCTGGGCACCATGGTGTGGACCATGCCGTATGATCGCTCCTGTAATCGAAGAGTTAGCTGAAGATTACGATGGAAAAGCAAATATTTGTAAAGTAAATACTGATGAGGAGCAAGATATTGCTGTAAAATTTGGTATCCGTTCTATCCCGACTATCATGTTTTTCAAAAACGGTGAGATGGTAGATCAAGTAGTTGGAGCTCAGTCAAAACAAGCTCTTGCTGAAAAAATCGACGCTCTTTTAGCGTAATTCTACAAGGAGCAGTGTAGTGGCAAAGGGAGGCAAAAGCCTCTTTTCACTTTCTACTCTGCTTGCCTCTTTTTTTGGTGCCGCAATGGTTGCCGGCGCTTTTGCCTATTTCAACTATAAATTTTCAGAGTATAAGTTTATTGACTTCAGTCAGTGGATCTTTTATGAGAAAAACGATATTTTCAAACCTAAAGAAAAAAAGTATATTGTCGTCTTTTACTCCTCTAAGGAACAAGGAACTATGGACAAACTCGCAAAGGTACAACTCAACATCCCTGTTTTAGCCATAGACTACTACAATCAAGTAAGACAAAATACAAAAAACACAACTTTTTTAAGAAGTGGAACCAAAACATCTTTAGATTTTATCCAGCGTTTTAACATCTATGAATCACCATCTATTTTTTTTATAAAGAGATCCAAAGACTCTCTTTATAAACAAGATAGTATGATACGAAAATTAGATAATTTAGATGAGCTCTCAAAGCAAATAAAAGAGTTATAAAAAGGAAGTAAATATGGCACTAGATTGCGCAATTATTGGTGGTGGTCCTGCCGGTTTGACTGCAGGTCTGTATACCACTCGCGGTGGTTTGGAAAATGTTACTATGTTTGAAAAAGGGATGCCCGGTGGGCAGATAACTTCAAGTTCTGAGATAGAGAACTATCCCGGTGTTACCGGAGAGATCACGGGAATGGATCTTATGATGCCATGGCCAGAGCAGTGTCAAAAATTTGGACTTGTTCATGAGATGATCGAAGTTACACGGGTAAGTAAGGATGGTGATATGTTTCATATCCATAAAGCAGACGGTAAGATAGAAGAAGCACACAGTGTTATCATATGTACCGGTTCTTCTCCGCGTCGTGCAGGCTTTAAAGGGGAAGAGGAGTTTTTTGGCAAAGGTGTGAGTACCTGTGCTACATGTGACGGATTTTTTTACAAGGGCAAAGAGGTTGTTGTGATCGGTGGTGGTGATACAGCACTTGAAGAAGCACTTTATCTTGCAAAGATCTGCTCCAAAGTGTACCTTGTGCACAGAAGAGATACATTTCGCTCAGCTCCAAATACAGTTGAGAGAGTGAAAAAAACTGAAAATATAGAACTCATTCTCAACGCTGTCCCGGATGAAGTATATGGTGACAATATGGGTGTAACCGGTATTGTTGTGAAAAACAATAATGGCGAAACACGTAACATAGAGGTTCCGGGTGTATTTACCTTTGTGGGCAATGATGTGAACAATCAAACACTTATACAAGAAGATGGAACATTTTTATGCGATATGAATGAAGCCGGACAGGTTATTGTTGATATCAGTATGAGAACCTCTATAGAGGGTCTTTATGCAGCTGGCGATATGCGTATAGCTGCTCCAAAACAAGTTGTAAGTGCGGCAGGTGACGGTGCTGTAGCAGCACTTCAGGCTATATCTTATGTAGATGAGAAACTAAGTTGATAAAAGGAATATATTTATGGTAAAAGTTGGTGTATTTGGTGCAAACGGAAGAGTCGGAAAACTGATTTTAGATGATTTAAAACATACTGAGGATATAAGCTTGAGCAGTGTGTTTGTGCGTAACTCTCTGGATTTCTCTATAGATCCCTCAGTACTGGTTACTTCTGACATCAAGGCATTTTTAAATGGCTGTGATATTGTCATAGACTTTTCACTTCCTGAGGCTTGCGAGATCTTGCTTGAAGCGGCAATAGAGACTCCAAAACCTCTAGTCATTGGAACAACAGGACTGAGTACCCATCAGCTTAACCTGCTCAAACAGGCAAGTGAAGCGATGCCTGTTCTTTATGCTACAAATATGTCTTTGGGTGTCGCACTTCTTAATAAACTTGTTTATCAGGCCTCCGCAGCACTTGAGGGTTTTGATATCGAGATAGTTGAGATGCACCACAAACACAAAAAAGACGCCCCAAGCGGAACAGCACTCACACTTGGCGAATCAGCGGCTCATGGACGGGGGCTTGAGCTTAACAAAGTCCGTGTGAGTGGAAGAGATGGCAATATTGGTGAAAGAAGTGAAGATGAGATCGCCGTAATGGCTTTGCGAGGTGGTGATATAGTAGGTCGCCACACCGTCGGTTTTTACAATGACGGTGAATTTATAGAACTTAACCACACTGCAACTTCAAGAAACACCTTCTCAAAAGGTGCCATAAGAGCTGCTTCATGGTTGGTGAACAAAAAAGCAGGCCTTTATTCTATAAGTGATTGTTTAGAGTTATAAAATCAACTCTATTTTACTTTGGGTGGAGTATAATTCGCCCATCAATATATGAAGAATATATAAGGAAATTATTTTGCTAGAAAATGTCAATGAAAAGTGTGCAGTAGTAGGGATCTTTGGTCATAAAGAGGCTTCCAAGCTTGCGTACTTTTCTCTTCACTCACTCCAACACCGTGGTCAAGAAGCAGCCGGGATCAGCTCTTCTGATGGAACAAAACTTCACACTATCAAGGATCGTGGTCTTGTTATGCAGATCTTTGATGAACCTAAGCTCACAACACTAAGCGGAAACAGTGCCATAGGGCATACGCGCTACTCCACTGCAGGAAATGACTCTATCTTGGATGCACAACCAGTATTTGCGAGATATGATCTTGGTGAGATGGCTATAGTACACAATGGTAACCTGACAAATGCTCAAGAGGTACGTGATCGCCTTATTAAAAAAGGTGCAATTTTTCAAACCTTTATGGATACGGAAAACCTTATACACCTTATTGCAAAGAGTGAAAAAGACAAACTTTTAGACAGAATCATTGATGCAGTCAAAAAGATAGAGGGTGCATTTTCTTTAGTGTTTTTAAGTAGAACAAAAATGTTCGCCATGCGTGATCGCCACGGTTTTCGTCCTCTTAGTCTCGGTCGTATTGCAAATGGCGGTTACGTTGTTGCAAGTGAGACCTGCGCTTTTGATCTTATCGGTGCAGAATTTATTCGCGATGTTGAGCCGGGTGAGCTTCTTATTTTTGAAAAAGATAAAGCACCAATCTCCATAAAAGTGTACGAACCGACTCCCAAAAAATGTATTTTTGAGTATGTTTATTTTGCAAGACCTGATTCAAGTGTGTTTGGACAAAGTGTGTACCAAATGCGTAAAAATATGGGAGCAGAGCTCTCAAGAATCAAACCTGTTAAAGCCGATATGGTGATCCCTGTTCCAGATGGTGGTGTTCCTTCTGCTATAGGTTATGCACAAGCAAGTGGGATCCCTTATGAGATGGGTATCATGAGAAACCATTATATCGGTCGTACTTTTATTGAGCCTACTCAAGAGATGCGCGATCTAAAAGTAAAAATGAAGCTTTCTCCTATGATAGATACCATCAAAGGTAAAAAAGTTATCGTTATCGATGACTCCATAGTAAGGGGAACCACTTCTAGAAGAATTGTTAGAATGCTCAAAGATGCAGGAGCAACCGAAGTACATATGAGGATATCCTCTCCGCCGACAACCGATCCGTGTTTTTATGGAGTTGATACACCCGATAAAAATAAACTGATCGCTTCAAATATGAGTACAGATGAGATCTGTGATTTTATAGAAGCGGACTCTTTGGCATATCTTGACTCTGATGCTCTCTTACGTAGTGTTCATGCAAAAGATGCTGAATACTGTACCGCTTGTTTTACAGGCGAGTACATTATCTAGGGCTTTTATTGAAACAGATCTATACATTTGGAAATTATCTAAAAAGCAAGTTTAATGCAAAAGTCTATAAGGTCGGCATCAATATTTCAGGATTTACCTGTCCAAATATAGATGGAACCGTCGCAAAAGGGGGTTGTACCTTTTGTGAAAACGACTCTTTCAGTGCAAGTACCGGTGAGGTGCAGGAGCTCAAAGGGTTTCATCTCAACTTGGAATCAAAACAAAACCCTTTTTTAGAGAAACAACTCCAACAACTCCAGATTCAATTCGATGCCATCAGCACACGACAAAAAAAAGAGTATGGCGCAGAAAAGTTTTTAGTCTATTTTCAATCATTTACCAATACCTATGCTCCATTTGATACACTCAAAGCTCTTTATGACAAAGCACTCTCCTTTGAAAATGTAGTAGGGCTTAGTATCGGTACACGTTCTGACTCTATTACGGAAGAGACCTTGGAGTATTTGGCAAAGCTCAACAAAGACAAAGAGATATGGATAGAGTTTGGCATACAGTCTATCTATGATGAGACACTCCAAAGAATAAACAGGGGTCACGATAGTGCCAATGTCAAAAAATGGATACTCAAGTCAAAAGAGGCAGGTCTTAACGTCTGCGGTCACCTTATCTTTGGTCTTCCAGGTGAAAGTAAGGAGATGATGCTTGAAACCTCTAAAGAGGCTTATAAGTGGGGTATTGACTCTGTAAAATACCATCCTTTATATGTCGTCAAGCGTACAGCACTGGCAAATGAATACACCAAGGGCAACTTTACCCCTATATCAGAAGATGATTATCTGGATATTTTAACCGAGTCTCTTTTAATGAAACCGGAAAATATCTCTGTTCAAAGAGTAACAGCTGGGATCAATGATGACTCTCTTTTGGCTCCACAGTGGTGCAGAGACAAAAACCTGCAAATAAAACATATCAACAAAGCGCTTAAGCCTCATGGACTTAAATATTAAAATCTAGTGTCCATATACCTTGGCAAACTGCGCCGTACTTCTAAAGTATGGCGGATAGTCAAAGTAAACTCTAAAAGCTTTTGCTTCTCCGGGTTTAAGGTGTTTTGCAACAACAAACTCTTTCGTAATGGATTGCGGCTTATACTCCCGTATCGATTTTCCCGAAAAGAAATCAAAAAAACCGCTAGGCTTATAAAAGTTCCCACCTTTAACATTTCCTGTAGCATGCCCTTTGTTAACAAGTTTGATCTCAAAGGTTACTTCCCCTATCTCAAAATTGCCCTCATTTTTCACTATGCCCGTATAAACGATTTTCTCTATTCCCAGAAGCCTTTTGTTTTTCATCTTATGCAGTTTGACTATTTTTGTGTACTTATCAACCACTATGATAGAAAAGCCTGCGAGAAGTGTACAGATAAGAGCAACGGAGAAAATCATCGGGAAGATGAGTTTCTTGTTGGGCTGCTTAAAAGAAGCAACTACGCCCAAGATAAAAATAAGCAATATAATACCAAGAACTATAACATGCCAATAGTTAAACAGTGTCATCTACAACTCGCTTCCAAAGAGATGTTGTACTCTTTTGAGTAGGTAAAAGGCTCAACTATGATCTTAAAGTCTCTGTTTTGCCCTTTAGGTATATCCTCTTCTACAATCGACATCTTTTTAAAAGGGTTAAACGGAAAAAGAAAATCTTTCAAAGCATTACCGCTTACTTTGTAAGCACTCGCTGTAATCTTGCATTCTGAAAAATCAAACTGTGATTCATTGCTAAGGAGACCTTTGACAACAACCGCCTTTGTGAAATGAAGCTTTTTTTGAGAGATAAGTTCTGTTTTGTTTTTAAATAGGTACTGATGCATTTTTATATATCCAAGAGTGGGTCCCAAAAACACCAGTGCAAAAGCACTTAAAAGCAAAAGAACAGAAACAGCAACTTTACGGCGAAGCAATATGCTTAGCAGTAGCAAAAGGATAAAAACAAGAAGAACACTGCCAAATAAAATATAATCATAGAGGATCAGATTATCTATAAATACCGTGATCTTCTCTTTCATTATTCAGCTCTTGAATTTTTCTCGGCAATTCCGCTCATGTTAAACCTGCGCGCCAACTCTTGTTTGATTCTGTCTGGCGATATATTTTTTGCAGCCAAAGCTACCAGCATATGGTATGTCAAATCTGCCGCTTCATAGATCATCTCACCCTCATCATTGTCCTTGTAGGCAAACGAGAACTCTCCCGCTTCTTCAACCACCTTTTTCAAAATGGTATTATCACCTTTTGCAAAAAGTTTTGCTGTCCATGAAGAGGAGGGATCTGCATCTTTACGCTCTTGGATAGTATGGTAAAGAGTATCTATTACACCATAGCTTGTCTGTGTATCTATTTCTACTTCTGAGTTGACATCACCCGATTCAAGCTCTTTGAAGAAACAAGAACGTCTTCCCGTATGACACGCTACACCCTCCTGCGTTACTTTTATCAGAAGTGTGTCGTTATCACAATCAAGGCTAAATGAGTGGATCTTTTGAATATGTCCACTACTTTCACCTTTTTTCCAAATACGTTGTTTAGAACGTGAAAAATAGTGTGCTATTTTTGTAGAGAGCGAAAGTTCTAAAGCTTGCTTATCCATATAAGCCATCATTAGAACTTCGTTATTGTGAACATCTTGAACGATGACAGGCAAAAGATCACTCTTTTGCCAGTCTATTCTTTGTATTGCGTCTTGCATCATTCTACTTAGTGACCTGTAGAAGTTTTTGTTTGATGGCCATTCTTCATATCAACCCAAATATTTGGAGTTGAGCCACCAGGTGTTAAGAAAATCTTCGCATCTTTATTCTCTCTGAGGGCATCATTAAACTTACTTTGAACTTTCATTTGCTCAAGTTGTAAAAGCTTGGTTGTTAAAGATTTTGAAATTAACAGGTTTGCTTTTGCGTTAGCTTCTGCTTCAATAGTTACAGCATCCGCCTTACCTTGTGCTTCAATTCTTGCTTTTTCCGCTATACCTCTTGCCTCCTCTGCACGTTTAAATGCTTCTTGTTTGGCACGTTCTACCTCTTGTTGTGCACGTTGCACCTGTTGTTTTGCAATTTGAACATTTTCTATCTGCTCTTTTACTTTTTGTGGTAGTACTATCTCACGTAGTTGCACAGACTGTAGGATCGCAGGGGAGTTTTTCAAAGATGCCACTTTTTCTCTGATTCCTGCTTCTATTGCAATCGCTATGGTATTTCTCATTTGTGGAAGTGATTCTGCATCATATTTACCAACCACATTACGAACTACATCACGTACAACAGGATTGATGATCTTATCTTCCCAGCTAAAGCCCCAGTTAGATATGGTCTGTGCAGCAAACTGTGAGTTCAATCTGTACTGTACCGTCAGCTCTATAGAAACTGGTAAACCACGTTTGTCAAGTACTGTTACAGCAGGTTTTGTGATGATCCCTGATGCTCCTGCGTTTGCTTCAATACGTGACGCATAATTAATAATACGCACTTTTGTATCAACCACATACACTTTTTGAATCACCGGTACTATAAAATGAAGTCCTGGAAGTAAAGCCTGATCCTGATATTTACCATTGGTACTTAAAATACCGCGCTGACCTTCTTCGATGATCGTAAAAGGTTTTGCCAACACTAAAAGGATAATAACCGCAATGATGAAGTAAGCGATTCCGGCTTTACCCCCACCAAAGTTCATATCCAGTTTTGGCATTTGCGGTCCACCGCCGCCACCGCTGCTACCGCCACCACTGCTAGACTTTTTAAAGCCACCGTTTTCACTCTTTTTTTTGTTAAAATAGTCATTCATATCTGACGCCATTTATATTCCTTATTTTTTTGTCTCTTTGTTTCGTGATATTGTAGTAAGTAATATTAAACGAACTACACAACAGATATTTTTCTTCAGCTTTATTTAATCTATATAGGTCAAATAGTGCTCATACTCTTTGTTGCGACCAAACACTATGTCAAAATATCCGCTTTGGATCTTCTCAGTGATCGTACCGCGTGAACCACTCCCTATCTCTCTTGCATCTACTATTGCAATCGGTGTGATCTCTGCGGCTGTTCCTGTTAAAAATGCCTCATCTGCCACATACACCTCTTCACGGGTTATACGACGACGAACCACTTTGATCCCCATTCTATCAGCCATCTCTATCACTGTTTTTTGTGTTATAGAAGCTAAAGAGTTATCATTTGGAGGGGTGATGAGCTCACCATCTTTTATCATAAAAAAGCAAGCACCGCTTGCTTCTGCAATATAACCTTGATCATCTAAAAGCAGCGCTTCATCATAACCGCAGTCAATCGCTTCAAATTTTGCCATCTGAGAGTTTAAGTAGTTCGCTGTTGCCTTTGCCTTACCCATATTAGAAGTATTTGCCGGACGGGTCATTGAAGCAATTTTAAGCTTAATCCCTTTTCTCATCCCCTCTTCTCCAAGGTAAGCACCCCATTCCCATGCAGCCATAACTGTCTCAACGGGAGCATCTTTATGATACACCCCCATCACTCCATAACCTAAAAACGCAAATGGACGAATATAAACATTGTCACCATCAAACTGATTCTTTTTAATAAGCTCAATCTGTGCCTGGTTCATCTCTTCTACCGTGTAAGGGATATCAATCAAAGTCATTTTTGCTGATTCGATCAGTCTTTTTGTATGATCGTTCAAACGAAAGATCGCATAGCCCTTTTCAGTTTTATATGCTTTCGTTCCTTCTATCACACCGTTTCCATAATGTAGCGTATGAGAGAGCACGTGAGTTTTCGCATCATCCCAAGCTACAAATTTTCCATTCATCCAAATATATTTGGCTGCGTCCATAAAGTTCTCCAATAGTTATTGCATTAAAATTGTTGATATTTTATCTAAAATGATGTTTAGTTATTATTAATTGAAGTTGAAGCGCCTCTTCAGCTCTTTACTTTAGAGTGAA
>JALUKO010000119.1:0-335 GCA_027056525.1 Helicobacteraceae bacterium
TGCACCCGTATAGATAGTAAATTTATGGATGCAACATTCACGGCCAAAGCGGTAGTAGATCATAGAGTGTGCATCAGAGATCATTTTTGGGAAATCCACGATACCATCTCCACACGAGCACAATCGTGGCTGAATATACGAGGGATATAATGTCCCTACACTGGATTATGTAGACAATACCCGAAAGCTCTGGTAGCCAGTTCACTGATAGTTCAACAAGTGAGTATAGTTTCTTGTTCATTGTAGCTAGCATGTAACAGGATCCAAATATCCATAAAATAAAGAGGGCAGGCCTATTCGTAAACATCAAAACTCCCAGATATGCAAACCCAAAG
>JALUKO010000119.1:345-4259 GCA_027056525.1 Helicobacteraceae bacterium
AATCCACCGCCGTAGCTCAAGACAACTGAAAACGAAATAGAAAAGGCAATACCAAGAAGTTGAATTACTATCCCATTCATTTGATCACCCCAAAGACTGATATGCTCCAACTATAAGAGAAACACCACCCACGATCTGAGCTGATAGAGGTAGTGTCACAAAGAAACCAAGTATCCCAACTGCAGTTCCCCCAACAAATATGGCTCCACTTATTGTCGCTTGCGTCGAGTCCTGAGTTATCCAAGCACTGCCAACTCCTATGAATTCCTCATTAAATGGACCTTTAAATTCATAGTGCAACTCCACGGTAAAAGTGAGTCCATATAGGTCATGTTCTAAGTGATAGACGTTAATGCTTGTAGTGTTTCTTTGGAACAACACGGTATAATAGCCATTGGGGGCAATGTTGATGGTTGGTGTATAGCGCCATTCCCCAACTAAGTCGTTATCAAGCACTTTTGGAGTAATCTCGACTGTATACACATCAGTTATGCTGCCACGTAGATAGTACTGGGTAGGGTTATAAAGAATCGCCCTGCACGTTAGCGTTCCCTTGTACAATAAATGGTGTTCCCTATCCAGTCCCGTGGATAGATACAGGTCATCGCATTCAAACCCCACCTGCTTCAGTTCTGTTCCGTTCAAGGACTCCACCCCCTGCCACTTAGAGTTTTGTAAATTATTTGGGCTTATTGTAGAGAATGACAACATAACCCAAAACTGTTATTATAACTCCCCATATTATCCCGAGTGAAATCGATAAAATTCCATTGTCTGTAATCTGATATGTTCCAAGAATGTCGCAGGCTACTACCATTAATCCTAATGCCGTTATCTTCTCCCCCGAAATTTCTGGACTTCTGTATTTTCTGAAGTATGATGCTGACAGTATTAAAACGCCCAAGAAAATCTGAAACTTAATAACTTCAGTTGGATTAACAACTTTGTACGTCATAAAAATAGCAAAAAACACCAAAATCAGGGAAAGGAAGAAATAGGTAAATGTTCCTCTTTTTCTTTTTAATGAACTTGCGGTTGCCATATTATATCACCTTAAAATTTCGTTCTTGATTTTTCCTATTATTATGGGCCCAATAAAGTCCCATGCTAGTTTTACTGCCCTCGGAAGCTCCACTAATTCTCCAAGCACAATTGTCACACCCACATTAACCCCAATATCACCCATCACGTCACTGTTATCCTGCTTTATGTTTATTATGTCAAAGCCCTTGAACGTTAAGTCTCTTGAGTTCTTTGGGGAGATCACGTATTCTATCGAGACCCCCACGTACGCTCCGAACAGATCCTTTTCTAGGGTTGTTAGTCCAGCATGTGCTATATTTTCGAACGTTATCACTCCAATCTTTGACGCGTTTATAGCCTCTGGGTATTTTACTACCCAAGTATGCTCTAGAGCATCTTTTAGGTCGCGATTATTCACTGACCATTCTTTGACGCTTACAATGCTTATTCCGACGCTATTTTGAGCGGGATTGTAAACAAACGCCTTGCACACTAATGTAGCAGTGTACTCACCACGGTTCCAGTTGAACTCTGGATCATCACACTCAAACCCCACCTGCTTCAGTTCCGTCCCGTTCACTGGCTTCACTTCCACCTTCACTTCACTCCAGTGCTCTTCTCCAACGCCATTCGGCTTCCCATCGGAATTGTCGAGAAGTCAGCGGAACTTTTAGATCACCCCCTCACTGTTGGTTTTGACTCTCTTTGATGTTGCTCCCGATTAAACTTGAGCAGAAACGATGTATATATCATGAGTGAGCTTAGACCCAACGCAAGCAGTAACCGATGGTTGTTTAAGAGAGTGATGACATCAATAAGGACTATAAAGGGATATACCACATGAAAGTACCTTACCGTAAACCCTAGAGCAGAGCCAGTGCCGATAACTAACAGACTGAGAGCGAAAATTAAATTATAGGAGAGCGCCCATGTTCCCACTGCCCCAATTAGATAGAATATAAAAACGTACCCCACGAAGCTGAAGTGACTCCTGTTTATTTTTCCGCGAAGAGAATCTATAGCGATGAATGCTCCAAGGAGATACAATATGTAAATAACAAGAAGTGGTGGGACAAATCCATAGGCAATTTTCCCGTACTTCCTTCCAAACTCTATTACAAAGCCAATAACAACCGTTGTCCCTGAGGCAAGAAGGAAAAACAGAGGAAAAACGAAGTGACGTTTTATGTTGGCATTATTCTCCATAGATTTCATCTCCGTTTTTAGTTAAGGGTGAAACCATTTATACCATCCGACAAATTCCTTCATCATACCTATAAGTGTTCTTAGCCCTGAGGAGACTTTAGCATACTCTCCCGCTTGAATAGCAACTTTCATTGTTGAAAGTTCCGCAGGCACTCCTTTAAACAAAAATATGTTGAGGCCGATATCAGCGGTTACCTCATAGTTGTTCTGCGTTATCTGACCAGAGCTTCTTAGTGCAAAGGTGGGAGTGCTCCCATTGTTCAAATGTATGTCGTAGGAAATTGTTATTGTATAGTAAGTTCCCCAATAGTATTCAAGGACTAACAGAGGCACACCGCTGACCTCTGACTTAAAGGTTATTATAGTGTTTCCCTGAGGGGATATCCTTGTGTTGCTAATATTTTTTGAAATAATTGAAAAGTGTTCTCCCAGTGAAGCTGGAGTCATTCTCACGCCTAAAATTCCAATTGCTGGCTCTCCTATCGAACTGTTAGTTATTACTATCGTTTTATTAGCGGGATTATAGAGCATGGCCCGGCAAGTAAGGGTTCCATGATAATCTATAAACTCCCAAGTAAAGTACAAGTTACTGCATTCAGTTCCTACTTGCTTTAATTTAGCCCCGTTCACTGGCTTTATGGTAATGGTTGCACTGTCGTTCTCTTTTTCTCCAGAAATCCGGGCAACGAGAGTGTACGTGTGGTTTCCAACACCGTAAACATCCCTGTCAAAAGATGCAAGAGTGTAATTGCTAGCTCCTTCCGGAAGGTACTTGGAAATCCAGTCCCCGTCTTTGGGGTAAACAACCTTCCCACTCTCATTCACCACGTGGAACTGAACGTTCAAAGCATCGTGCGCATAATTCCAACCCTTTACCGTGAACCACACTCTCCCACCACCATCAAGCTCCCTCGGGAAGGCCTCCAAAGAGACGGCAAACTGCTGGCCCGGAGAGGCAACCATAACCTTACCGCCCCGTTCATCCTCCTCACTCTTCCGCCCGTTGCTAACAGAATACAGTTTAACCGTGTAAGAGTGCTCCCCCGCCTGAGCAAGCCAGTGGAGAGTGAAGCTCTTCTCGGAGTTTGCACCGATGCTACCGTTCACCAGGTAAACCTCCTTCCCATCAACGTAGAGTTCCAATCCCACACTCCGACTTAAAGAGTAAGAACTCTTAACCTTAACCGTGAAATTCACCAGACTGCCGTCCCTTGGAACCGACGGCTTATACGTAACACTCCCAATCCTCAAACTCCCAGAACTTCCACTTGAAGTTACAGTGATGTACCCCTGATCCCCCTTAGAGGACACCCCGAAGTCAAAGGTGCCGTGGTACTCGGACGTGCCCGGGGCGCCGTAGGTAATCGCGGTCACAGGAACCGTTACGGTTCCTCCAGCCGGAACGGTCACATAGCCCGTGTAAGGTGAGGTCCACTCATAGCCCCCGTTCGGCTGGGGAACGCTGATCTGAAGGGAGTAGCTCCCGCTGATGCCCTTATTGTTATCGTTTGTGATCGTAACGCTGAAGTCAACGCTCTCACCAGCAGTAACCCGAGTCCTTCCAGAAGTTCTCGTACACGTCATTATTTTCACCCGTCTGGGTGCTCGCCGCTACATAGTTAGAAGAGTGCACCGAGCTTACAGTAAAACCCAGCATTAACATTATGAGCAGTGCCCCAGCAACC
>JALUKO010000120.1 GCA_027056525.1 Helicobacteraceae bacterium
AAATTACTCAACGGGAAGCCAGGTGGCTTCCTTCACTTTTGGGAGTGAAAAACACTTGGTACCCCGTTGAATAATTTAACGAGGCAATGATACTGCTAAAAAAAGGGAGAGTCCATAAAGCGAAAAGTGCTTAAAAAGCCTTGCATCTTTTTGTATTTCGTTTCATTCTTTTGCAAAGGATTGCATTTTTCTGAAACTTGAGTTTCAAATACTGAAATTTTGTAAGTAGCAAAAAAAATTTATAACTAGTAAAGATAAGTGGTTTGTAGTAAAAAAGTAGTAAAAAGTTTATTTTTAAGTTTTCTTAATGTGAGAGCTAAATCTCTTGAAGCCCCGTTATTTAGGGATGGTGCGGACGAAAGGACTTGAACCTTCACACCTTGCGGCACCAGATCCTAAGTCTGGCGTGTCTACCAATTTCACCACGTCCGCGTGGATAAGTTTTTAGTGTCACTTCTGACAAACAATATGAAGTGGTACGCCCTACACGATTCGAACGTGTGACCGATGCCTTAGAAGGGCATTGCTCTATCCAGCTGAGCTAAGGACGCATCTAAATAATGGTGCGCCCGATAGGGTTCGAACCTATAACCGTCGGTGCCGAAAACCGATACTCTATCCAGTTGAGCCACGGGCGCCACAATATTTTTAATTTATTATCTATAATTTTATTATTACATGGGGTGAGATACGGGATTCGAACCCGCGACCCCCGGCACCACAAACCAGTGCTCTAACCAGCTGAGCTAATCTCACCATACAATCTAAATAAACAAAAATAAAATGGTCGGGGTGAAAGGACTCGAACCTTCGGCCCCTTGGTCCCAAACCAAGTACTCTAACCATACTGAGCTACACCCCGACCTGTACAAAAACCAACCGTTTAGCTGATTAATGAGGCGAAATTATAGTCAATAAAGAGAGTAATGTCAATACTTTAAGAGAATTTCTTTTAAAAAAAACTATATTCTAGTATAATTCATCCAATTTAAATAGGAAGTTATTATATGAAAATAGCTAGGTTTAGTAGAATTGGATTTATTTTGGCCGCAGCCGGTAGTGCTGTTGGTCTTGGAAACATCTGGAAATTCCCTTATATTGCGGGGGAATATGGAGGCGGTGCTTTTGTACTGATATATTTGCTGACAGTGCTTCTTATTGGTTTTTCTATCATGATCGCTGAGATGCTCATTGGTTATTTGGGCAGAAGAGACACCGTTACCTCTTTTGAAGAGCTTGCACCAAAACATAAACCATTTTGGAAGCTCGGTGGCTTTCAAGGTTTAGCCGGTTTGTTCATTATGATATTTTACTCTGTTGTAATAGGGTGGATATTTAACTATATTGTTACCTCTTTATATTTTCTTCCATCTTCTGTCAAAGAGGCCGAAACGATTTTCACCTCTATGCTTCACACAGATATCATGACACAACTTATATACCATACCTTGGCCTTTGTTCTAATAACCTATGTTTTAACAAAAGGTATAAAAGGTGGTATTGAAAAGCTCAACCTCTTTTTAATGCCTACATTGATGATCATCCTCATAGGGATGTTTATCTATGCTCTAACGCTTGACACTTTCTCTCAAGCAGTTAGTTTTATGTTCTCAGCCGATTGGTCGAAAATAGATTCAGAAGCCTTTGTGGTAGCTGTAGGACATGCTTTTTTCACCCTTTCACTTGGTATGGGTGCCATCATGACTTATGCGGCATCTTTAGAGAAAGACTCAAACATTGTAAAGAGTGCTTTTTGGGTTGTCTTTTTAGATACCACCATTGCCATAGTTGCAGGGCTTATGCTTTTTACTTTCCTTTACCAGTATGGTTCCGGTCCTGCTAAAGGGCCTGGACTTGTCTTTATTTCACTCCCTGCTGCATTTTACGAGATGGGCATACTTGGGAATATCTTTGCCGTACTCTTTTTTATTGCTCTTGCATTTGCAGGTCTTACATCTTCGGTATCATTGGTTGAACCCATGGTGCAATACTTTATAGACAGGTTTAATTGGAATAGACTCAAAGCTTCCGTAGCTATGGGGCTTTTCTTTTACCTTTTTGGTATTGTTGCTTTACTTTCAAACATAGAAGGTATCTCTGCATATTTAACCTGGAATGAAAAAAACTTCTTTGATTGGGTTGACTATATTACTGCAGCCATTATGCTGCCTCTTGGTGGACTTATCATGGCTGTTTTCGTTGGTTTTATCATAGAAAAATCTCGTGTGGAAGCAGTAATGAGACCACAACTCAAATGGGCGTTTGAGCCTTGGTACTTCAGCTTGCGCTACATCACGCCTGTTGCTATGTTAATAGTTATGCTAAACCTTATGGGAGTTGTTTCATGAGTACACCTAAAGAGGAATGCTTCTCTCTTTTGGAGTCACATGGTATCAATAAGATCTCAAGTATCGATTTTAAGGTCAATGAAGAACTTCATTCTCTGACATTTGAGTATATCATAGATACATATATGCAGGCTTCTGAGGCATCACAGTATGTTTTTGTAAGTGCTCTTAAAAAATCGCTTGCAGCTCAAAACATGGGCATAGAAAAGTTTTTTGAAGGGATGGGTCAACTACTTTTGATGACACATTTATCAGATAGATTATAATAAATTGGAAGTTTAAATTTATGTTAGAAGAGTAAGTTCCAAGCAGATGCTTGAAACTATTTGTTATGACAACCTAGGCAAAGTTTACTGCCTGATCTTTGTTGTCTAGTGTACAGTCCATATGGAGTACCGTGTGGATCATGGCAACTTACACATTCCACTTTACCATTTCTGAGTAAATCACCAATTGTATTTGCTCTATACCAACCATCACCACTGATAACAGTACTTGTTGGTTTTAAACTTGCTCTTCCTTCAATGTACTCAATCGACAATGGGTGATCATCTGCAAGATTACCACCTTTACCAATTGTAACTGCAACATCGTTACGAATCGGCTTAGGATCTATCTCTCCAATAATAATACCATCTGTAGCATTCACTCTACCAGAACCCGGAGCATTGATAACACTATTCATAGCACTTACACCATCATGACACGAAAGACATGCCAAGGTCATACTTTGAGGCTGCTGAGATGTTACCGTACCCGCCAGAGTCTCCCCTTCCACATTTGATGCAGCCGCACCATACATAGTAAAGCCATTCGTCAACTCCAGATCAGTTGCGGGTTTATTCCATAGCGGAATCGGCCCCAAATTATTTCGGCTGTTGTGCGGTGTATGACAATACACACACACTTCATCATTCGAGCCACTATTAAACGATGATATACTCGCATGCGGTCCAAACAGTGCAAACAGTCCTGTTGATGAAGCAGCAAGAACAACCATACTTCTCAATACCATTTTTCTCATATATCCCCCTTGATACACTTTATTAACATAGTTTCAAAGCATCCAACATAAATAAAGCGTTAAATACTAGCATAAAAATCATAACTGAATATATTATAACTATTTTTTATAGCAAAAACAAGAAAAAACCGCTAAATTTTGTAATTTTTTCTTACCGATGTGATTTTGAAACAGTTTGTGTTATCACAATCCTATAACTAGGGGGTTTCTCCATTTGTTACGATATTTCAATCTTTTTCAAAAAGTTACACTCTCAAGTCTCTCCCAAAAAATATATCGAATATTTTTATATTGTGATACTTATGTGATATACATAAAAAAGAGAAGCTATCTTTCTTTTTCTTGCATATTTTCTTAAAACTGGATCATTCCATCTACAGGAGATGATGCTGTTGCATAAGGACGTTTGGCAATCCTACCTGCCAAATAACTCATACGTCCTGCTATTATAGCGTGCTTCATCGCTTCTGCCATAACCATAGGATCTTGTGCCTGAGCAATCGCAGTATTGGTCAAAACACCTTCTGCTCCAAGCTCCATAGCATAAGCAGCATCACTTGCACACCCGATACCGGCATCAACTATAACAGGCACACTTACAGCTTCTCTAATAAATACAATATTATACGGGTTTTGAATCCCTAGCCCACTTCCAATAGGTGCTGCCAAAGGCATAATAGCATGAGCACCTGCATCTTCGAGGCGTTTTGCCATGATTGGATCATCTGAAGTATACGCCATGATTGTAAAGCCATCTTTAGCCAATACTTCACACGCCTTTATGGTCTCAAGGACATCAGGGTAGAGAGTTTTTTGTGTATCACCGATAACCTCAAGTTTAATAAGATCTATCCCTGTTGCCTCACGCG
>JALUKO010000121.1 GCA_027056525.1 Helicobacteraceae bacterium
CCCTATCCCGCCGCTAAGTGCTTTTTTGGAGATCGCTTTGATATTTTTGGAGTTGAGTATTGAGTCTTGAAGTCTTACATTGGTATCTACTAGCAGCGGCATAAAATAAGCACCCTTTGCATCAAATACTTCTGAGTCTTCAAGGTTTTGATCTATCTGGGTGATCACGCCCTCTTCTATGCGAATATCCGCTTCGTATTCACCATCTACATCACAAACAATTGCATTTTTTACTACCATTTTTTAACCACCCTTAGATATAATGTTGTTATTATAATTTATCAAGGCTTAGAGTTGCGTTTTTTTCTTGTACTTTTTTTTATTGTTGCGCTCTTGGACGCACAAACAGCTTATGAGAGAGGCAAAAACCTCTATATGCAAAAAGGGTGTCACGGCTGTCACGGCACAAAAGCGGAGGGGATGCACAACTACCCGAGACTTGCAAACCGAGCCAAAGGTTTTTTGACATACAAACTCAAACGTTTTCGCTCCAAAATATCAGATAAGCAACAGCAGGAGATGATGATCCCCTTTGCAGTGGGTTTAAGTGATGAAAATATCCATGACATAGTAACCTTTTTATATGAATACAAGGAAGATGATTTAGATGAAAAATATGATGACAGTTTTGAGAACTGGGGAGACGGCGGTTCATGAAAATTTTAGTTAGCGCTCTGGAGCATTCGGCAAATATCCACTTAAAGTCCCTAAAAAAAGAGCTCAGCCCCTCCACTGAGTTTATCGGGATTTTTGATGGTGAACTTGGAGACTCCATCATCGATCTTCGCTCTTTGGCTATCATGGGATTTGTAGATGCATTTAAAAAATTACGCTTTTTTTTCAAACTCAATACCCAAATGGCTGAGATGGCAAAAGATGCAGACAAGGTTCTGCTCATCGACTCTTCAGGCTTTAACCTGCCACTGGCAAAAAAGATCAAAAAAAAATACCCCAAAAAAGAGATCATATACTACATACTTCCTCAGGCATGGGCATGGAAACCAAAACGCATAGCGGTGCTTGAGCGTACCATCGATCACCTCGCTTCCATACTCCCGTTTGAGAAAGATTATTATTCAAGAAATGCACCCATCACCTATGTCGGACACCCTTTACTTGACATTATTCCACACTTTAAAGAGAGTCTAAACCAAGAGGTGAAACAGATAGCTTTTATGCCAGGAAGCAGAAAAGGTGAGATCAAAAAACTGATGCCGATCTTTAAGAAAGTGGTGCAAAAACTTGATGTAGAAGCTACCATAATCATACCTAAACACTTCACTAAAGAAGATATAAAAGAACTTTACGGTAACCTTTCAGGTTTTAACATAGCACACGATGCACACAAGACACTTTATGAGGTTGATTTTGCATTTATTTGCAGTGGGACGGCAACACTTGAAGCAGCACTTATCGGGACACCGTTCGTTTTGAGCTATATCGCAAAACCGCTTGATTACTTCATAGCGAGCAAACTGGTAAAACTGAGCCATATAGGGCTTAGCAATATCATGTTCACAAAGTTCAACGACAGAGACCTTCACCCGGAACTGATTCAGGATGAAGTGACACCGCAGAACCTTATAAAAGCTTATCAAGAGTATGACAGAGCTACGTTTTTAAGTGACTCAAAACGTTTACGGGCTTACTTGCAACACGGAAGCTCAAAAACAGTAGCATCAATTATAGAATCTAGGGAAGACAATGACAATTAATTTTATAGACTTAAAAGCACAATACGCACAATACAAAGCAGAGATAGACAAAGAGGTTCTGGAAGTATTTAGCAACGCACAGTTTATCGGCGGAGAAAAACTAAATAAACTTGAAGACTCCCTTTGTGCTTATACCGGTGCATCTCACGCTATTGGGTGCAGTAGTGGGACAGATGCTCTTTTACTCGCTCTTATGGCGCTTGAGGTTGGTCCCGGCGATGAAGTGATCACAACACCTTTTACTTTTATAGCAACCGCAGAAGTGATCGCCTTTTTAGGTGCTAAAGCTGTTTTTGTGGATATAGAAGCTGATACTTACAATATAGATGCCAAAAAGATCGAAGATGCTATCACTTCCCAAACAAAAGCGATCATCCCTGTTGCTTTGTATGGTCAGTGTGCCGATATGGATGCCATCAATGCCATAGCAGCCAAGCATGAAATAACGGTCATTGAAGATGCCTGCCAAAGTTTCGGTGCCACTTATAACGGCAAAAAATCGTGCAATCTCTCAACCATAGGGTGTACAAGTTTCTTCCCTTCCAAACCACTTGGTGCCTATGGTGACGGCGGTGCCGTATTTACAAGCGATGAGGAAATAGCAAAAAAGATACGTATGCTTCTCAATCATGGTCAAAATGAAAGATACAAACACAAGTATATCGGTATAAACGGTCGTCTTGATGCTGTTCAGGCAGCGGTTTTAAATGTGAAGCTTGAGCATTTTGACTCAGAAGTGCAAGCAAGAGACCATATAGGTTCACGCTACAGTGACCTGCTAGAAGATGCTGATCTCATAACTCCTCAAATCGCAGAGGGCAACACCAGCGTATATGCACAGTATTCTATACGAGTGAAAGAGAGAGAAGCGATGATAGAAAAACTCACGGCAAAAGGGATCCCAACAGCTGTACACTACCCTGTACCGCTGCATCTTCAAGAAGCATTTGCTTCACTTGGATATAAAGAGGGGGATTTTCCTGTGAGTGAAGAGGTCGCAACACAGATCATGTCACTTCCAATGAGCCCTTACCTTACAGAGCAACAACAAGACTTCATAGTCAACGCTATCAAAGGAAACTAATGCAGACAAAACTACACAACATTGCCATTGTCGGCTTGGGTGCGATGGGGAAAAACCATTACCGTAGTTTAAAAACTATAGCAGGTGTCAAGATCGTAGGACTTTGTGATGTTGTAAAAAACGATGATTTTGAAGAGCCTTTCTTTACTGATCTGGATCTTATGCTTGATGAAGTGAAACCTTCTGCAGTTATCATCGTTACACCTACATTTTTACATAAACAGGTTGCTCTTGAGTGTGCCAAAAGAGATATTCATATGTTTATAGAAAAACCTGCTGCATCTACCGTAGAGGATGCCAAAGAGATGCTTGAGATGATCAATGCCAGAAACCTTAAAAGCTGTGTCGGTCATATAGAGCGCTTCAATCCCGTGGTCAAAGCCCTCATCAAAGAGATAGACAATCATGAGATCATGTCTATCTCCATCACTCGCAGCGGTGCTTTTCCTGAACGTATTGCAGATGTCGGGATACTCACGGATCTCTCGGTTCATGACAGTGATCTTATCCGTTTTATAACACAAAAAGAGATCATACGGACTGCTGTATTTAAATCTCAGAAGATCCATAAAACACATGAAGACAATGCTATTTTAGCTTTTGAACTGGAGGGGCAGATCGTTGGTGATATCACGACTAACTGGTTTACACCCTTTAGAAAAAGAAGTATCATAGTTACTTGCAGAACAGATAAAGAAGCACAAATCAAATACCTTGAAGCGGACTTAATCTCTCAGTCTCTTAAAGAGTATATCAACATAGACAACAACTCTCACAGTACGAGAAACTGTTTTATACAAAGAAGTGATGCCCTGCGTGATGAGCTTGAAGCATTTGTGCATTATCTTGATACCGGCGATAGATCTTCTTTAGCTTCCATAGAAGACAGTATAATAACCTTAGAAATAGCGAGTAAATAATGATCCATAACACTACAATCATAGAAGATGGTGCACAAATAGCAGATGATGTAACAATAGGTCCTTTTTGTTATATAGGTAAAGATGTCATTATAGCTTCTGGTTGCAGACTCGAATCAAATATTATCTTAAAAGGCAAGGTTACACTTCATGAGAGCGTAAAGGTTTTTAGTTTTGCGGCGATTGGACATGAGAACTCAGAAGTTTCAGTGGGTGAAAAAACACATATTCGCGAGTTTACACAAATCGGCACCCAAACAAGCGAGATACACGCTCAAGCGAAGGTAAACATCGGTTCAAACAATTTTATCATGGGGTATGTTCAAATACTCAGTGGAGTAGAACTTGGTGAATACTGCATCATCACCAATGCGGTAAGACTCTATGAAAACGTCACATGTCAAGACAGGGTGATCGTTGGAGGACTCAGCACCATAGAAGCCAACAACACTCTCGGTACAGGCGTGATGATAGGCGGCGCTTCTTATATAGATCAGGATATGCCACCTTT
>JALUKO010000122.1 GCA_027056525.1 Helicobacteraceae bacterium
CAGATGAAAGAGGAAGAGAGCTAAGTGCAGATGAGATCTTGGAGATATTTAAAAACACTTACTTTCATCCAAAAGAGCATATATCTTTGGTGAACTTTACACTCTCAAGTGATTCCAAAACATCAAAATGCACTTTGAGCTATATAGATGATGGCAAAGAGATAGTCTCAGAAGGTGAAGGTAACGGTCCTATAGATGCCTGTAAAAATGCTTTGATGAAAAACTATAACCATGAGTTTACATTAAGCTCATATGCTGAACACTCATGTGGAGACAAAAGCTCTGCAAAAGCAGTAGCATACATAGAGATCCAAAGCAAAGAGATCTTTTCCTGTTTTGGTGTCGGTATAGACAACGATATCACAGCAGCTTCTGTAAAAGCTTTATTTTCAGCACTCAACAGAGCTTTTAGTTAAGCTCTGCTTTCTTATCATGCAAGTATCCCCGTTTTTGTGATGGGATGATCCACATATGGCTGTACCAGTACCATGTGCCATCACCCCTCGGTGCTGTACATGTATAGCGCTCTCTTGGACCTTTAAGTGGCTCTTTTGCATACACCTCTAGTTCAGTATCTGAGTGCCACTTAAAGTCGATCTTCTCTCCGCTACTTAAAAAGCACCCTATTCCTGGCATATGCTCTTGAAGTTTTAAGCGAAGTATCGGAGGATTATTGTGTTGTAAAACAGGTTCAAAAGGGCTTATCTCTTCTATGGGAAGTGCGCGCGTATTGATCTTCAGAGCAAAACTCTTTATAGCACCAAAGCGCTCCGACATAGGATAGCGCGGCATCGCCTCAAAACTACTTGCACGACTCATCACACCTGATTCTTGTGCGATCCCTATAAAACCCATCTCACGAAGCAGCGCAGCCATATCGGTGTTGTATTCACCAAAAGGGTAAGAGAACATCTTTGGGTTTGTGTTGGTGTTTTTCCCTAACTCCTCTTGCAATCTTTTTTGTGCAAGCAGTACCTCTTTTTCAAAGCGTTTGCTCCATTCTTGTTTTGTTTCTGATGGTGATGGCAGCATATATTCATGTGTTAGGGAGTGATTGGCAAACTCCACACCGTTATCCGCCATCTCCCTCATCTGATCCCAACTCATATAACTTTTGGAATGCACATCTATGGGGTGGGTGTTGACAAAGACCGTAAATGGATAACCCAGCTGTTGCAACATTGGATACGCATTTGTATAGGTTGATATATACGCATCATCAACGCTTATAGCAACTGTTTTTGGAGGTATCTTTTTATGCTCTTTTAAATAACGCAGGATTTTTGAAAGCTTCCACACTCTAAAGCCATTGTTTTGTATATAATCCAGGTGTGAGCGAAACTGATCTAACCTTATATTTGTAGAGGGATATTTTGAGTTACCAAAACGATGGTACATAAATACCACCGCTTGAGAATCTCTTTGAGAAGCACCGCTCATCTTTGCTTTTTCAAGTGCGAACAACGCCTCACTGCCCAATAAACTTATCAATAAAAATAAAATGATTTTCATTTTTCTTTCCATTTTTGTATTTTTAACATACTATACTACTCAGGCTTAATACTTCGCTAATATTTCTATAATATAATCTTAGAATGGATAAACATATACTACTTTTAGAAGATGATGCATTACTTGCACTTACCATTCAAGAACTGCTCCAAAGTGAGGACTATAAAGTAACTTTGGTTTCAAACGGAGCCGAGGCTGCTGATGTTGCCTATGATACACAGTTTGATCTGTATGTTTTTGATATCAATGTACCCGATATGAACGGGCTTGAACTGCTAGAAGCACTCAGAGGTGCACAGGACTCCACACCCGCAATTTTTATCAGTGCTGCTGTGGATCTTGGTTCTATCTCCAAAGCCTTTGAAATCGGTGCTCAAGACTATATAAAAAAACCTTTTTTTCCAGAGGAGCTACTCATACGTGTCAATGCCAAACTCCAAAAACACTCCTCTTCAAAGATCATCTACAAAGATCTTGAGTTTAATACCTCTACAAAGATACTAAAAAAAGGTGGTCGTGTACTTGCTTTGGGTGAGGTTCAAGAGAGGCTTTTGGAGATGTTTTTGCAAAATATCGGACAGGTTCTTGACACACAAATACTTCTGGAGTGTTTAGAGAAGCCCTCTGCAACAGCGCTAAGAGTAGCCATAACAAAGCTCAAGCATACAACAGGGCTCAACATTCGAAACATTCGTGCCGTAGGATATGTTCTTGAGTAAAGTTGAACTAGAATCATTTTTAAAAAGTTTTATTCTTTTTTTCTCCTCACTTGGAGTTTTAGCCGCTATTTTGTTTTATATCAACTATACAAAAAATCTACAAACACTCAATGAAAAACTTTTTAACGAAATGCGCCTATGCAGCTATGATCTCAAATGTGAAAAATTCACCATAAAATTTTTGGAAAAAAACAAACAAAAGCTTTATACCCTTTATCAAAATGATGATGGTCTGCGCTCTTACTACCCTATTCCCAATTCACAAAAATATATCATGCTTCTGAAATTCTCTAAAGAGAACTACGCAAAAGAGATACGCACACTGCAAAATCAAGCGACAATAAACTTTCTGATGGTACTTGGGGTGATTCTTTTACTCTCCATGCTTTTTTCCATCTATGCCCTGTACCCTTTGAAAAATGCTCTGCTTCTTACCCAGGAGTTTATTAAAGATATTTTACATGATTTCAACACACCCCTTTCAACGCTTCGGCTCAATACCTCTATGCTAAAAAAAGAACTGGGTGACAATGAAAAACTTATACGCATAGAACAAAGTGTAGAGAATGTCCTTCATCTTCAGGAGCATCTGCGCTCTTATCTTTTTAACCATGATATGCAAAAAGAGAGATTTGAGCTTAAAAAAGTTCTCGAAGAGCAGGTTCAAATGCTTGAAAAAAATTACCCAGATATTACTTTTTTTATTGAAGTTGACAGCTCAACAACCCTCTTTAGTAATAAAAAGGCAATCATACGCATTGTAAACAACATACTCTCCAATGCAGCAAAATACAACTCCACAAAAGGTTCTGTAACCATTACATATAACAAGAACTCTCACTGTCTCTATATCAAAGATACGGGAGCAGGGATCAAAAATCCTAAGATGATATTTGAAAGATTTTATAAAGAGCAAGAAAGAGGGATAGGGATTGGTCTACATATAGTGAAAAAACTTTGCGATGAGCTTGGTATAGGTATAGAGGTACAAAGTTCAAAGGAAAATGGAACGACATTCCAACTTCATTTGAAAAAGCTAATACTTCTCTAACACTTCTATGTAATAATAACACTATGAAAAAAACAGAAGCGATCTTCAGAGATGTTTCTGGGTAAAATATAAAGGCTCTAAAATGAAAACTTTTCGCTTAATAGTAACTTTAGCATTGCTTGGGATATCAACCTTGGCTATGGCAGAAGATGTAACAGATGTAACAGTTGATCAGCAAATCACTGCTATAATCAATGCAACTCCAGAGGAAAGAGTGGATCTTGTCAATGATTTTAAAGTAAAACTTTCTACTTTAAGTGATGAGCAAAGAGCAGCCGCGATTGCTCAACTTAGAGGCTCTATGGAGCCAAATGCCAATCAAGATCATAGCCAAACACAAACTCATATGCAAACAAGACAAAAAAGCCGCGTGAACCAAATGGAACAAACAGAGTCTATGCATACCGTTGGATCGATGATGCAACAAGAAGTTTCCAAACAAGTTATGCAAGTAGGCGGCGGTGCACCAATAGATACATCTGTGATGGGTACTCATAGAGGGGGCAGATAACTAAATTAGAGCCTGTAAAATACACTGTGTAAACCGTTACGATTCCACTTTTCCTGCACCTCCTGCGTTGAGAGATAAAGCACCTTAAAAGCCGCATCAATGGTAGGAAATGAGCCTTTGGATTTGGTGCGTCTTTTAATACTCGAATTGAGTGATTCAATAGGATTTGTGGTATATATCAGCGTTCTTATTTGCTTAGGGTATTTATACCCCGAGGGCAGGCTTCGCGCAAAAAAGTTGCCAGTTCATTCCAGTGGTTTGTCCACGATTGTGTAATATGGGAATATTTATCACCCCATATATCATTAAACTCCAAAAGTGCTCCTTGCGCATCCTCTTCAGTAGTGGCCGTATAAATCATTTTTAAATCAGATACCTAATATCTCTTTTTTACCCTCAAGTGTGATACCAAGCATAATATACGCAGCTATGTTTTT
>JALUKO010000123.1 GCA_027056525.1 Helicobacteraceae bacterium
GCTATCGGTGTAAGTGTTGGACTTCAAAGTTTAACAGGACCAAGTGGAAACAGTGCTATTCTTGCTGATCATACAACATTTATCATTCTCTCGGCAGTTTCTATGCTTGCGGGTACTATGCTTCTTATGTGGATCGGTGAACAGATCACGCAAAGTGGTATCGGTAACGGTATCTCTTTGATTATTTTTGCAGGTATTGTTTCGGCAATTCCGAGTGCTATCGGTCAAACAGTCACTATGGTCAATACAGGTGCAATGAGCTTTTTAACAGTTATAGCTATTTTAGCTCTCATCCTTGCAACTGTTGCTATCATCATTTACGTTGAGCTTGGTGAGCGTCGTATCCCTATTACATACGCTAAAAAAGTTATGATGCAAAACCAAAATAAACGTGTAATGAACTATATTCCGATCAAAGTAAACTTAGCGGGTGTTATCCCTGTTATCTTTGCTTCTGCAATATTGATGTTCCCTATGACGGTATTATCAAGTAGTACAAACCCTACGATTCAAGGTATAGCTGATCTTCTGAGTCCAAATAGTTATTTCTTTAACTTTTTGACATTTGTTTTTGTCATCTTCTTTGCATTTTTCTATGCATCGATCACTTTCAATGCAAAAGATATTTCAGATAACTTGAAGCGTCAAGGTGGGTTTATCCCGGGTATTCGTACAGGTGAAGCTACGAAAGAGTTTTTAAATGAAACTGCTTCGAGACTTACTTTTACGGGTGCACTATATCTAGGTCTTGTGGCAACATTGCCGTTTATGATCATCAAGGGGATGGGTGTACCTTTCTTCTTTGGTGGTACTGCGGTACTTATTGTTGTTCAGGTTGCGCTTGATACTATGAGAAAAATAGAAGCTCAGTTATATATGAGTAAATATCAAACACTAAGTGCGGTTGGTTTATAACAATGGCCATTGCGCTTAGAAAACCACAAGAGATAGAAAAATTACGGGCTGCCAACAAAATAGTTGGTGGCGCTCTAGAACTGCTTCAAGCAAACACAAAGGTTGGCGTTTCTTTAAAAGAACTTGATGCTATGGCTGAAGAATATATTAGAAGCTGCGGTGCAAAACCATCTTTTAAAGGTCTATACGGATTTCCTTCTGCTGTTTGCACCTCTTTAAATCAAGTTATTATCCATGGTATCCCAACAGATTACAAGCTCCAAGAGGGTGATATTATCGGTTATGATATCGGTACAGAGCTTGATGGTTATTTTGGTGATGCCGCAGTCACTGTTGGTGTCGGCAAGATAACACAAGAGGATGAAGCATTAATAGCTTGTGCCAAAGAGACACTTTATCATGCGATACAAGAGATCAAAGAGGGTATGAGATTTAAAGAACTTTCACTTATCTTAGAAGAGTCCATACAATCTCACGGCTTTGTTCCATTACACAATTTTTGTGGGCATGGAATAGGCAAAAAACCTCATGAAGAACCGGAAATACCAAACTATCTTGATGGGAAAAATGCTAAAGCAGGACCAAAGATAAAAAATGGAATGGTTTTTTGTTTGGAGCCGATGATCTGTCAAAAAGATCCGACGCCCGTTATCTTGGATAATAAGTGGGATGTTGTTAGTGCCGATAGATTACGCGGTTCACACTATGAGCATACTGTCGCAGTTGTTGACGGTAAAGCTGAAATATTATCTCTTGCTTAAGAGTAAAAAAAGGACTTAAAATGGCTAAAGCAGATGTTATTGAAGTTGACGGCAAGATTATTGAGGCTTTGCCGAATGCAACTTTCCGTGTTGAATTAGAAAATGGACATATTATATTGTGTCATATCGCAGGTAAAATGCGTATGCACTATATCAAAATACTTCCAGGTGACCGTGTTAAGTTAGAGTTAACACCATACTCTCTTGATAAGGGTCGTATCACCTACAGATACAAATAACTGTAAAACAACTCAAGTTTTGAGTTGTTTTACAAGGTTACAACTACACCGGATTACTCCCCCCATTATTTACTATATATCATTACTTTTTTATTCTTTTATAACATTTCTTTTGATAAATTTATGCTGTTATATTGGAGGTTGGTTTTGAAAATATATAGAGCTGTTTTGAGTAGTTTAGTTATCTTTGGTTTTTTGTTGAGTGGATGTAGCAGTGGAGGTGGAAGTGATGCCTCAATTCAGCAGACACCTCAAAACAAAGTTGCTTATTTCATAGATTCTCCGGTAGCAGGTCTTGCTTACAGGTCGCAGTCTGAAGAGGGAATAACATCAGCCGATGGAGCATTTGAGTACGCTCCTTCAGATATCAATGTAACTTTTAAGGTGGGAGAAATAACACTTGGTACTGTAAATGTGGCAGACATAAATGAGGACTCTAAACTTTTTATTCAAGATTTGGTTGGTGTTAAACGTGATAATATTACAGACCCTTCTGTCTTAAAAATAGCATCTTTTTTACTCTCTCTGGATACAGGTGTAAATGCCAATGGTATAACGCTGGATGAAAATGAAGTTCTTAATTTCAATGAAACAAAAGAGATAGAAGATGTTAATATAACAAGAGAGCTTGCCATCGTTGGTAAAACACCAAAGCCTGAACTAGATGTTATAGAGCATTTAGGTACGACCATAAGAGAAAATGGCATAGCCCTATATAACTATACACCACAGTCATTTGATTCAAACATTACAACTCTTAAAGATATCATAACCAATGGTACATTAAATGCCACCGATAAGAATGATAACTTTTTAGAGTACAGCATAATATCACCTCCTATACATGGAACGGTAGAGCTTATAGCTGATACAAACAGTTTTAAATATATTCCAAGTGCAGGGTATATGGGTAGTGACAGTTTTACTTTTAATGCCTATGATGGAGAGAAATACTCTCAAGCAGCTACTGTAAATATTGATGTAAAAGATATGCTTGTAACATCCAATGATGTAACACCGCCAACTGCCCCAACCATAGTTTCACTAGATGCCCAAAAAAATTCTCTTACTCTTTTTTGGTTAAGCGCTATAGATGAAACAACATCGGCAGATGAGATACGTTATGAAGTCCATCTCTCAACGGATGCAAATTTTACAGCGAATTCGAGTACTTTAAAGCAAACATTGGTAAATGCACTTGAGGCTGATATAACAGGACTCAATGCCAACACACTTTACTATGTAAAAGTAATAGCATTAGACAGCGCAGATAATAATGCCACAAGTCAAGAAAATTCTATGCAAACACTAAGTGAAGAGGTCGTCTTGGCAACATCTGCAAGTGTTAAAAAAGCGACAGAACTTCATCTTGAAAATGCAGTGGAAGATAATAGTACGCTAATATTTAAAGACTCAGAAAAGGCGGAAGTTCCAGATACAGGTGATATCCTTATTGGAAATGCACAAGATGCCTATTTTAAGCGTGTTGTGAGCGTTGAGAAGAATGACAGTACCACAAAAATCGTTGTGGAGGATGCAGCTATTAGTGATGTTGTGGAGCGAGCAAAGCTGTCCTCCAAGGTAGTTCTTTTTGGTATCGGTACCGATACAACTACTGCTCAAAGCCCTATCAGACGAAGTGTAGGATATCTGGCAAACAACATAAAAGAGAGTGAAATGAGTTGGGCTTCTGGCAGATTTGGTATGATAGAAAAAAATGCGCTTGCAATATCTAGTGCAAAAAGATCATTCTCTAAAAGCAATAGTGCATTTAGTGTCACTGTCGTTCAGGATATTATAACTGTAGCTGCCAATGAAACACTTACCATAGAGCTCAATGCACAACTTACACAAGATGCTATAGATGATGAATGGGCTTTTACGGATGCGAAACTTATCTCCTTCACACACAATGGAAGTGAAGTTAGTGGACGATATTGGTTTCCGATTATAGATAAAGATAGTGTTGAAGCTTACCTAAAATGGACACCTGCTAGTGAGGATATAAGTGATACTGAGTATATAGCAACATATGAGGTATGTGCTGAAGACAAAAATGATGATAATGATATTATATGGGGAGACAGTGAGTGTGAAACACTCCAATCAAAGATAAAGGTCATAGCCAAACCTCAAGAGGAGTCCGGAAAAACAACGATAGATACATCTGTAAGCACTTACAAAGAGTTCACGAATGTTATTAATCTTGACTTTACACCTACTCTTGTTGTAAACACCGAAGTTGCTGATGGTGATGTTACTTCGGCAGAAG
>JALUKO010000124.1 GCA_027056525.1 Helicobacteraceae bacterium
CTTCAGAAGTATAAAAGTGAAGCTATGACTATACTGCAAATCGAAGTGGCACTGGTTCTGGCTATTTCTGCTTGGATGTGGATGTGATCTATATCCTTTTGGATGAAACACCCAAAGATGTTTTTACTCTCAAAGGGGAACTCTTTAAGTACCTTGTAAAAGTGCGCCGTCACAATGTGGGTGAGAGAGTTTATTTTCGCTCCAAGGATCATCTTGCAACTTTGTATGAGTGTGAAATTCTTTCTACCCAAAACAGAGCACTCAAACTTCAGTTGATCAGCTCAAAAAACTACGAGATCAAGGCAGACAAACAACTTCATATCGGATGGTGTGTGATCGATCCTAAATCGATTGAGAAAGCTTTACCCTCACTCAGTGAGATAGGGGTTGAGAAGATTACTTTTATTGCGTGTGAAAGAAGCCAAAAGAGTTTTAAACTTGATTTTAAACGTTTTGAGAGAATCATGGAAGCTTCCATGCAGCAGTGTGGGAGAAGCTCCTATATAGAGTTGTGCAAGTGTGATTCACTGCAAAGCTTTTTACAGCAGTATCCTCAAACAAAGGTGTTTGATTTTTGTGAGCACCCCTTGGAAGATGCAAGCGATTTTGAAACGGTGCTTATTGGGTGCGAGGGTGGTTTTTCAGCAAATGAGCGAGAACTCTTTGAGGATTATGAGAAGTTCAGACTCGACACCCCGATGGTGTTACGCTCTGAGAGTGCCGCTGTTGCCGTTGCAAGTAAAGTTTTACTTTAGAAAAGTTGGGTATAATTCGTTTCACAAAATTCTGCCCCCATACGGAATTAAAAATATATAGTTATACGTACTTCGACGTATAGCAAAAGGTAAAATGATGAAAAAAGATATTCACCCAAAACTGGTAACTTGTACAGTAACATGTGCTTGTGGAAACACTTTTGAGACAAAAAGTCAAAAAGAGACTATGGAGATCGATATTTGTAATGAGTGTCACCCTTTCTTTACAGGTAGCGAAAGAATGGTAGATACAGCAGGTCGTATCGACAAGTTCAAAAAACGTTACAATATGGACTAAGGGCGCAAAAAACTTGCTCCAACTTGTTCCAACTCCCATTGGAAACATTGGCGATATATCGCTCAGGGCTATGCACGCGCTGAGTGAAGCCGATACTCTTTTATGTGAAGATACCCGCGTTAGTAAAAAGCTTATCCATATTTTAAAAGAGCGTTACAACATAACTCCCAAAGAAAATCAACACTTTATATCACTACACTCCCATAATGAAAAAGATTTTGTTGAAAAACTGCAACCCTCTTTTTTTGAGCAAAATGTTGTTTATGTAAGTGATGCCGGGATGCCGGGTGTCAGTGATCCCGGACAGCTTCTTGTTCGTTATTGTATCGATAACGGTATCGATTATGATGTATTGCCCGGAGCAAATGCTATCTTGAGTGCTTTTGTGGCTTCTGGATTTGTAACAACACAAATGCTCTTTTTTGGTTTTTTGGATCATAAGGGAAGCTCCAGAAGTGCAGGTCTGCAAAAAGCTTTGCACAGTGGCTATACAACGGTACTGTACGAATCCCCCCACAGACTTGAAAAACTTCTCAAAGAGATAGAAGAGGAAGAGCCTGCACGGGAGCTTTTTGTTGCAAAAGAGCTGACCAAGAAGTATCAGAACTATTTTCATGGTACAGCACAAGAGATACGTTTAGAGCTAAATGGCAACTACAAAGGTGAATGGGTGGTTGTTATAGAAGCTTCTGCGCCACAAGAAAGCAGTGCAATTTCAAAAAAAGATATTTTAGCCCTTGATCTTCCAAAGAAAGTACAGGCAAAACTGATTAGTAAAATTACAGGCGAAAACACAAAAGCTTGCTACCAAAGACTGCTCGAACTTTAATTTTTACTTTAGTAAATCAAAACTTTAATTTTTTTTAGCTAGAATACTACTTATGTTAATTTATGCAAAACAACCTATATATTATATAATTAAAAAGTACCCACAAAAGATAAAAACACTCTATCTTGCAAAAGATATCGATAAAAAAGAGTACTCCCGTTTGATGAAGTATGATTTTGAAGTAAAACGTATCCCCAACGAAGCGGCACAAAAAATGTGCAAAAATGCAAATCATCAAGGGTTTTTGGCTGAGGTTGAGGATTATGAACTGCACTCTTTAGCTTCTGTTTTAGAGAAAGACTTTATAGTAGTGCTCTCAAGCCTGACAGATGTCGGCAATATCGGAGCGATCGTAAGAACAGCTTATGCTCTTGGGGTAGATGCCATCGTTGCCTGCGGTGTTAAAAATTTGGCACTTGAACCTGTGCTGCGAACAAGTACCGGGGCATTGTTTGATATCCCTTTTGTGCTAGAACACAACATACATAATGTACTCAATGATCTAAAACTTGCCGGGTTTACAAGCTACGGTGCAGATATGGGTGGCACAGATATTAGAGATGTTGCAGTGAAAGAAAAGAGAGTTTTGGTTTTAGGCAGTGAGGGAGATGGTTTGAGTGGACGGGTTGTCTCTAAACTTGATGAAGTTGTAAGTATCAAAATGTCACATGAGTTTGATTCATTAAATGTAAGTGTAGCAGGTGCTATTTTAATCGATAGGATGAGGGTATGAATGAAGATTTTCAGAAGTTAAAAGATATAGGTGCTCAAAAGATTCATGAAGCGACGCATATTTCAAAACAACACGTTCAGTCTATTTTGAACGAAAGTTTTGAAAATATGAGTAAAGTGCAGTTTTTTGGTTTTATCTCAATATTTGAACGTGAGTTTCATGTAAATCTTGATGATCTCAAAGAGCGAGGTAAAGAGTATTTTGGTGGAACGATGCCAGAACAAGAAGAGGAAGAAGATAAAGAAGCAAAAGTATTTGTTACACCTGCTCAGAAAAAAAACTACACAAAGCTATATATTGTCATTGCCGCTGTGATTTTTTTGTTTGTAGCCATATTTACCCTCTCAAATATCTCCTCTTCAAGTAACGATGCAATCATTGAGTCACTAGATAACAACTCTATTGAGATGGGTAAACAAGCTCTCAGTACCGATACAAATGAGAGTAACCTCTCTTTGGTAAACAGTAGCGATGAGAATCTCTCACAAGTGAGTGAAGAGGAAGCTGAGAAAAAAGCGGTTGTAAAATCTTTAAATGTGATCCCGAAGGTAAAGTTGTGGATGGGCTATATCGATCTTTCTGATTATAAAAAATATCAAAAGCTTACTTCCAAAGAGTTTAGTCTTGACCCTGACAAAGAGTGGCTGCTCTCTTTGGGGCATGGCTACGTTAGCTTTGAAATAGATGGAAAACTCTATGAATATAATGAGAAGAAAAATGTCAAATTTCTCTATAAAGATGGTGAGATAGAGAAGATAAGTGCACAAGAGTTTAAGCGTCTCAACAGAGGCAATACATGGTAAGGCTACTTCTTTCGTGCTTGCTTGTTTTTTCTTTCATATACGCCGATGAGCCTAAAGAGGATGAACTTGTTACTCAAAAGATCCAAACATTTATAGAGCCAAATGTATATGAAGAGAACAAAGCATATATAGATATCGTCTTTTCCCCAAAATCAGAATATCTTTTGGGGGATAGGATTGATTCTGTCAAGGTTATTCAAACGCTCAAAGAGAATGGACTTTTAGACCTTTTTTTTAAAAAACCGAGTGAACTTATACTCAATTTTAAAACAAGTGGGGCACCACTTTTTTTTGTTAAGATCATGGGTGATACACTTAGAAATATCGGCTATTACCGATATGTAACAAAGGAGTCAAACCTCAGTTCTTCTGAGTTTACATGGACGATCTCGTTAACTTCTGAATATGCAACTGACCCTTTGATCCTGCAAAGAGAACTTCAAAAAAGTGGTTGTTCTATCGTGGATATTCAGAGAAATTCGGCAACGAACTGGACATATACTGTGGATATGCGCTCTGGTAACCTTAACCTTCAAACACTTGAAGATGGTGCTGAAGTGCAACTCAAAAGATCCTTATATGCTCATTGGCTTGATGTTTCTAAAATCAAAAAACTAAAGATATACAGCTCACGAAGAAATGATTGGTACCCTTATATCGCTTATTATGATGCTTCTTTACATCTTTTAAAGGTGATTAAGCAAGATGCCAAAAAAAGAAGAGTGCTTCTGAATATACCGCGAGGAACAAAATATATTAAAATTTCAGATCTATATACACTTAAAAACATTAAAGAGGGATTGCACCTTAATCCGATAGGTTCAAGATAGATAAACTTTTTTTCGCTAAAATAGCATCAATTATTTTAGAGGGCTAAATATGTTTGATGAGTTTAAGTTTAATAGAGTTGAAAGACTTCCAAAGTATGTTTTTGCAGAAGTAAATGACATCAAGATGGCAGAGCGCCGTTCAGGAAAAGATGTGATTGATTTTTCTATGGGGAATCCCGATGGTGATACACCTGAACATATTCGTGAAAAACTTGTAGAATCTGCCAAAAAAACGAAAACACATGGTTACTCTGTATCCAAGGGTATTCCCAAACTTCTCAAAGCGATAGCGGATTGGTACGAACGCCGTTATGACTGTAAGCTTGATCCACAAACTGAGTGTGTAGCTACCATGGGTTCAAAAGAGGGGTATGCACACCTTACATATGCCATCACAAACCCCGGTGATGTAGCAGTTGTCCCTGATCCCACTTACCCGATACACGAATATTCTTTTATTTTAGCAGGTGGTAATGTTATCAAGTTCGGCATAGAGTTTGATGAGCATTATCGAGTTGATGAGGATAAGTTCTTTGAAAACTTGGATAAAGTTTTTAAAGAGAGTTCTCCAAAGCCAAAATATGTACTTGTCAATTTCCCTCATAACCCTACAACTGCAACGGTAACCCCTGAATTTTATGAACGTTTGGTTGCTATGGCGAAAGAAAAAAGGTTTTATATAATTTCTGATATCGCTTATGGTGACATAACATTTGATGGGTATAAAACACCCTCTATCATGCAGGTAAAAGGTGCAAAAGATGTGGCTGTAGAGTCTTTTACGCTTTCTAAGTCGTACAATATGGCGGGATGGCGTGTCGGTTTCTTTGTAGGAAATAAAAAACTCATCGGTGCACTTCAAAAAATAAAATCGTGGCTTGATTATGGAATGTTTACTCCTATTCAGGTAGCTGCAACAGTAGCGCTCAATGGTGATCAGCAGTGTGTGTGTGATATCACCGAAAAATATAATCATCGTCAGCAGGTGCTTATAGAAGCGTTTGAGCGTGCGGGTTGGCATATAAATAAAAATCAGGCTTCTATGTTCGTATGGGCAAAAATGCCTGAGTGCGTTATACATTTAGGTTCCTTGGAATTTTCAAAACGCCTTTTAACAGAAGCAGGTGTAGCAGTAGCTCCAGGTATTGGTTTTGGTGAGTATGGTGAAGGATACGTTCGTATAGCGCTTATTGAAAACGATAACCGTATTCGTCAGGCAGCAAGAAACATCAAAGAATTTTTAAAGCAGTTTGAGTGCAGTAAGGATGTAGAGTAATGGTAAAAGTTGGGATCATCGGTGTAGGAACAGTTGGAGTGAGTGTTGCAAATATCCTTAAAGATAATGCGGATGTTATAAGTGCACGTGCCGGTGTTGATGTGATTGTCAAGAGCGGCGTTGTAAAAAACCTCACTAAAGAGAGGGGAGTGGACATCATACTCACCGATAATGTAGATGATATTTTAAATGATGATGAGATCGATATTGTTGTTGAGTTAATGGGTGGCGTTGAAGAGCCTTTTGCCGTGGTTAAACGTGCTTTAGAGAGTGGTAAAGCTGTTGTGACCGCAAACAAGGCGCTTTTGGCTTACCATAGATATGAACTCCAAGAGATGGCAGGGACAAAGGCATTTGAATTTGAGGCAAGTGTTGCCGGAGGGATCCCCATAATCAATGCTTTACGTGATGGACTCTCTGCAAACCATATAGAGTCGATCATGGGTATCATGAACGGTACATGTAACTACATGATGAGTAAAATGACTCATGAAGGTGTTGCCTATGATGCTATACTCAAAGAGGCACAGGAGTTAGGTTACGCAGAGGCTGATCCAACCTTTGATGTGGGTGGTTATGATGCCGCTCACAAGCTTCTTATATTGGCTTCCATCGCTTATGGGATCGATGCAAAACCGGAAGATATTTTAATTGAGGGTATTGAGAATGTTACTCAAGATGATATCGCTTTTGCAAAAGAGTTTGGGTATGCCATAAAACTTCTTGGAATTGCAAAAAAAGACAACAACGAAGTGGAACTTCGTGTGCATGCCTGCCTTATTAAACAAGATGAGATGATAGCCAAGATCGATGGTGTTATGAACGGTATCAGTGTTGTGGGTGATAAAGTGGGTGAAACACTTTATTACGGTCCCGGTGCAGGGGGTGATGCAACCGCCTCGGCAGTAGTTGCAAACATCATAGATATAGCAAGAAGCGGAAAATCGACTCCTATGTTAGGCTTTAACCGTCCGATGGAGGGGAAACTCACGCTCAAATCAACAGATAAAGTGCGTTGTAAATATTATCTACGTATCAATGTCTCTGATAAAGCGGGTGTTTTAGCCGGCATCTCCAAAGTGTTTGAAGCCAACAACATCTCTGTTGAGACGATGCTTCAGCGTCCAGCTTCCAACGACTCGGCAAATCTGCTTATATCGACACATACAGCCTTGGAAAAAGATATACAAAACATGATACAACAGATCCAATCTCTGGAGTTTGTTAACTCCTCCCCTGTAATGATCAGGATAGTATAAAACATAAACAATGAAAATTTTAATTACCGGAGCAAGCAGTGGTCTTGGAGCTGAACTTGCCCGCCGGTACGCTTCACAAGAGAATGAACTTTTTTTACTGGCACGACGAGAAGATCGTCTGCAAAAACTCAAATATGAACTTCTTTCAAAAACAAAACAGATCACTTTAATCCCTGCAGATGTCACACAGTTTCAATCACTACAAGAAAAGATCGATGCCTTGGGGGTTTTAGATATGGTGATCTTAAATGCGGGTGTTTCTCTTGGGCACAGCGATGATATTGCTAGCATAGAAGCATTCAAATATCTTTATGATGTAAATGTGCTTGCCAACCATGCGATACTTGAGATCTTACTTCCAAAGTTTTGCTCTCAGCAAAGCTCAAAAATAGTATTTATCTCTTCCTTGTCTTCACTTTTTACAATGCCAAGCGCCAAAGTATATGCTTCTTCCAAGAGAGCGCTTAACGCCTATGCAGAGGGGATTAGATACAAATATGCAAAAAAAGGGGTCAAGGTCATTACTGTTTTACCGGGTTTTATACAAAGTGAACTTACGGATAAAAATGATTTTTCTATGCCTTTTTTACTTTCCACAGAAGCGGGAGTTGATAGAATTTACAGGGCTATAGAAAAAGAGAAACGTTTTTACCCGTTTCCCCTTAGGTTTTATTTAATCATTCAGTTTTTAAACTTACTTCCGCAATTTTTAAGAGATATAATTGTACACTCCAAAAAAAAATGATATAGGATTTTCTTATTATGGAAAACGTTGAAACAATAGATAGTGTTTGTACTTACTGTGGTGTTGGTTGCGATATAGCCGCCAACGTTAAAGATAATAAAATCCTAAAGATTTTTGCCCATCCAGATGGTGTGGTGTCTCAGGGAAAACTCTGTATTAAAGGCAAATACGGGTACGATTTTGTAACTTCTGAGCAGAGACTTCGTACTCCCCGCATAAAAAAAACTTTTTTAGAGAAAAACCCTCATATCAAAGAGCGTGTTTCAAGTGCTTTGGTTGAGTTTGATGAGCATTGGTATGAAACTGATCTTGATACCGCAACAACTGCAGCGGCTATGAAGATCAAAGAGGTTCAGGAAAAATACGGAAGAAAGTCTATCTGTTCTATCGGTGGAGCAAGAACCTCCTGTGAGAACTCCTATCTTTTTCAAAAGTTCACACGCCATACACTCAACTCTCCCCATGTAGATAACTGTGCAAGAGTGTGCCATTCACCTTCGCTCAAGGGGATGAAAACAACTATCGGTGAGGGAGCGGCGACAAACCCTTACAACGATATATATAACACAGAATTTATGATAGTCTTTGGCTCCAACACAACAGAAGCACACCCTATCATCTCCAACCGCATTTTAGATGTGTGCCGTGAACATGACAATCTTGCCGTTTTTGATGTAAGAGATATCAAGCTGCACAGGTTTGCAAAATACAAAGGGGTTATTCCTCACGAAGCGAACCTGCTTGTACTTAATATGCTGGCATATGTCATCATTGATGAAGAGCTTTACAGTGAGAATTTCATAGCAGATAGAACAAAAGGGTTTCTTGAGTACAAAGAAAAAATACTCAGTGACCCTTATGCCAACCCTAAATATTTTGAAAATATAAAGGGGTATGAGTACCTTAGTAAGATGATACCAAAGGTTGCTCGCGAATATGCACTAAAAAAATCTATGATCTTTTGGGGTCTTGGAATAACGGAGCATATAGACGGTTCATATGCTGTAATGGCGATAACAAATCTAGCTCTAATGACTGGAAACATCGGTAAAAGCGGTGCAGGACTTATGCCTCTTCGTGGACAGAACAATGTGCAGGGAACGTGTGATATGGGTATGCTTCCATACTTTGACCCTGATTATCAAACACCAAAAGAGATAGGGCTTATGACCCCTCAGCTTGTGGAGGAGATGCTTGAGGACAAGGTGAAAGCGGTGTTGAATATGGGAGAAGATATCACACATATACATCCAAACCTAAACAAAATAGAAAAAGCGATAGAACATCTTGAATTTATAATGGTTCAAGAGCTTTTTATGACCGATATTGCCCATAAGGCTGATATTGTCATAGGTGTAAAATCAGCATATGAAAAAACAGGTGTGTATGTCAACGCGATGCGTCGTCTGCATCTTTCTCAGCCTTTGGTGCAAACTGATCTTCCGGATGACTGGGAAGTTATAAAACTGCTTGATAACAAATTGGGTGGGAGCTATACCTATGAAAACTCTAAGGATATTTGGGATGAAGTAAGAGAGGTTGCATATAGACGCTTTAGCGGTGCGGACTACCATAGACTTGAAAAACATCGCAAACGTGGACTTCAGTGGCCTGTACACACAGAAGATACACCTATACTTCACCAACTTGATTTCCGTACAGAAGATGGTTACGGCTATTTTAAATATAAGCAGTATAAGCTTCGCGGTATGATAGAAGAGATTATACAGAAGCGTTTAACAGGGTATTATTTGACAACGGGAAGAACGCTTGCTCACTACAATAATGCCGCACAAACGAAACAAAGTGAACGGCTAAACAGCCGCTACGATGAAGATATCTTACTTGTATGTGAAGAGGATGCAGCTGACTTTACAAGTGAGAAGGTGATACTTAAAACAGAACATGGGCAAACAAATCCTCTGAGTGTAAAAATAACCGATAAAGTAGAGCCAAAAACTCTTTTTGTCACTTTTCACCATGCCTCTTCACGTATCAATACTCTTTTTGGCGATGAGTGTGATGAGCTTATTTTAACGGCTGCTTTTAAGTCTGTGAAAGTAGAAGTGATCAACTGCTAGCATGAGTAGAGCCAAAGGAGATCTTGCAGAGGAACGTGCTTGTGAGTTTTTGCAGGATCTTGGTTTTCATCTACAAAAGAGAAATTTTTACTCCCGTTTTGGGGAGATAGATATTATTCTTTTAAAAAATGAAACACTCCATTTTGTTGAAGTTAAAAGTGGGGTTGATTATGAGTCTGCCATACAAAATATAACACCTACAAAAATTTCCAGGCTCATAAGAACAGCCCAGGTCTATATGAAGAAAAATGCCTTAGATAGCCATTTTCAAATTGATGCTGTAGTTGTCACTCCAAAAAATATTGAATATATACAAAACATTACGCTTTAAATGATATAATTTTTCAATGAATCATTGATGGAGAATTTTATGGAAGCAAAAATATTTTTCGGCTCGACAGAAGCTACAAAAGAACATTTAAGTCAAAGAAGGTCTCCATATAATGGAGAAGTTGTATCTACAGCACCGATATGTGATGCTTCTGATGCAACAAAAGCTCTTCAAATCGCTCAAGCAGCTGCCAAATTTACCAAGGCATCTACGCTTGCACAAAGATGTAACTGGCTTTTGGATGTTGCAAAAAAACTTAAAGAACACAAAGAAGATATTGCAAAGACAATTACCGATGAGGTTGGTAAACCAATTGCATTTGCTCGTATAGAGGTTGAACGTTGTATTGAAACTATCACACTTTCTGCTGAGACTATGCGCACTATGCATGGTGAAACGATCAACACCGATGCAATGAACTCAGGTAAAAAAACACTCGCTTTTTTTCGCCGTGAGCCTGCCGGAGTCGTTGTTGCTATCACCCCTTTTAATTTTCCTCTCAATCTTGTTGCTCATAAACTCGGACCGGCACTCGTTGCAGGCAATGCAGTTGTGCTCAAACCCACTCCGGAAGCACCTTTGTGTGCATATAAATTTGCAAAACTTTTTATAGAGAGTGAGTATGCAATCCCTGATGCCCTTAGTGTCGTATATGGTGACGCTGAGGTTGGAAGTGCACTGATCACTTCTGATATTGCGCGTGTTGTCTCTTTTACCGGAAGTGTGCCGGTTGGAAATATTATTACAAAAAATGCAGGGATTAAAAAAGTGGGTCTTGAACTTGGAGGCAATGCGGCGACATTTATAGAAAAATCAGCTGATTTGGCACTTGCTGCTACCAAGTGTGCTCTTGGTGCTTTTGTCAATTCAGGACAGGTCTGTATCAGCCTGCAACGCATATATGTAGATGCCGAGATCTATGATGAGTTTGCAGAGCTTATGGCTGCCGCTACAAAAACACTTAAAGTCGGTTCCCCTTATGATGATGAAACTTTTATGGGACCACTTATTGATGATGAAGCATGTACAAGAGCAATGCAGTGGGTTGAATCAGCTATAGAGGAGGGTGCGATACCGCTGCTGCTTCCACGTTTAGAGGGGAGAACATTCTACCCTTGCGTTATGGCGAATGTCAGAGATGATATGGCTATAGTATGCGAAGAGGTGTTTGCACCTATAGTTTCTTTAGTGAAAGTTGATGGCTTTGATGATGCAGCCCATAGGATGAACAACTCTCCCTATGGGCTGCAGTTTTCTCTATTTACAAACGATGTGAAGCTTATGAATCGTGCAATAGATGAGCTTGATGCAGGGGGGATAGTAATCAATGATATGCCGACACTTCGTTTTGATATTCAGCCTTATGGAGGAGTGAAACTCTCCGGTGTTGGTCGTGAGGGTCCCCGTTTTGCCATAGAAGAGATGACAGAGATAAAGTCAATTGTGATTTGTTAAATGTCGCCTAAAAAAGTGATAATAAGCGCATGTCTTCTTGGTGAAAATTGTCGTTATGATGGCAAAACCAAAATAAATCAAAATATTTTGGATGCTTACAAAGCATGGGAAATTATCCCTTTTTGCCCGGAAGCTCCACTTTTTGGAACACCACGTGAGAAAATAAATGTTATAAGAGAAGACAAAAGTGATAAAATCATCACAGATAAAAACAATAGAGATGTTACAAAACTACTCGAAAAAGAAATATTGTCTTTTATCAATAAACGCCCCTATGTCGATGAAATAGTTCTCAAATCAAAGTCGCCGAGTTGCGGTGTTGGTACGACACCCATACTAGATAAGGGAAAAAATATCATTGATCACGGTGATGGAATCGCAGCTGCAATTATGAAGAAAAAATACCTTACAATTGATATTAAAGATGAAAATAAAGTTTAGAATTATAAAATTTTATGATATAATCTTCTAAATTTATATTGTACAAAAGGTTTCTTAATGAAAAAAGTAATAATAGGTCTGTCTGTAACAGCAACACTATTTATGACAAATATTCATGCAAATGATAAAGGGAAAGGGATATTTGAATCAAAAGGGTGTGTCATTTGTCACAAAAAAGCTATGGACACCATAGGGCCGTCTTTAGCAACTATTGCTGCCAGTTATGCGGGTAGGGAAGCTACGATTATTGATTACTTAAAAGGTGATGCAGAACCTATTGTAGATCCTTCACGTAAAGCAGTTATGAATCCGCAATTGGCAAAGCTTGAAACTCTGTTTGATGATGAAATCAAGGCACTTGCAGAATATATAATTTCAGCAAATGACATTGCTGCTAAACGCTAGTTAAAGCAAAAAAACAAAGATACTTAGAAGGTTACACAATGAAAAAAAACTACACGTTCATAATAGGTTTGATGATGGCTATGGTATTGTCATATTCAAGCTTAGATGCGGCAGCAGGTGCTGATGCAAATAAAACAAAAGAGGCTCCACTCACCGAGTTGGAGAAGTTTTATGGTACGGAGCTTCGCTCCGGCAAAAAAGTTGTTCACCCTCCATATGCATGGGGAGATTGTACGGTATGTCATGCTGATGC
>JALUKO010000125.1 GCA_027056525.1 Helicobacteraceae bacterium
TGATCTCAAACAATCCCCAATACCTCTACTCGAAGTCTCTTGAAGCCTAAACTTTAGGTCTCTTTGTTTGTGGACGGGAATTATAGGGAGTAATTGCTTAGAAAGTTCTTAAAATTATGAGAAGTTTTGGATATTTTCATTACTCTAACTAAGAGTGATGAAAATATAAGATTTATGGCTTGTTTACTTCTATAAATATTGGTTCTGAAAAGTTTGGAACATCATCGTATGAAAATACTGCATAATACTTGTGCACATCTTTATCTCCAAAATTATCATATGTATAATTATCCATACCTCCGTATAATTTTTGTCCATCATATGGAGAACATGGAATTCTAAAAGCATTCTTTACAACGATAGCACCTTTATAAGCCTCGTCATTTGGAATATCCCACTCAAGTTTTATAATATCATTTTCTATTGAATGGCGTAAATTTTTCACACTTGGTGGTGCATGTCTTCTTTTTTTAATATAATTAATTACCAAAGAAGGTTTATTTATCTGTTTTACATCAAGCCAGTTAACACTTTGAGATTTACAAAAAGGCTTATGCGATGATGCGGAGATTACAAACACCACTTTTTTAGTGTTTTTTACACTATCGATCATTTCATTTATTGTATATCTGTCAAAGACGAATCTTTGCTTGGATGACTCTTTAATATCAGAGACACTTACATCATATCCTATCCGCTCTATCACTTCTCTGTTTTTGATTTTATCATAGGTTTTCTCACCCGAACACGGAACTACCATCTCTATATGAAAACGCAAACTGTTAAGTGCATTAATTTTGTCTGCTTCCATCTCTATGTATGCACTCGATATGACAGTATTGTCTGTTTCGGGCAAATTAGAGAGATCAAACTCAATACATCCATACTCTTTATTGCCGTTATTATCAAATCCTACCTGTAATGTTGAATCGAGCATATTATCTTTAAGTGCACTACATTCATGTGAAGATTGAAGATCAATTCTTGCTTCGTTAATAGTATAAGAAATATCAAGTTTTGGTCTATAGGTCAAACCACCGCTGAATTTACCATATCCTATATCCCACTGCATTAGTTGCGAAGCACGATCAAGAGGTAACGAGGATGGTCCCTCCATCCTAAAGTAAGCTTCTCTTCTTTTAAGTGACTTCTGTAAAACATCCAACTCCTGCTTTGCAAACTTATATGTTCTCCATATACCCTGAGAAAGTTGTGCGGATCCTGTTGGTCTATCTATATAAGAAAGCATTTTTACATTTTTTATGTCATCAAAACTATCAAGCTTATCAATTGTTCGCTCATCCATCTGACCAACACGCCACTCACCATAACTCTCCACCTGCACAGAAACTCTGTTCATGGGGTAAAACGATACAGAAGCAGATGTTATAATAGCATTTTCCGGTATGGTTTTTAAAGAAAATCCACAAACACCCAAGCACTCACCTTTTTTTTCAGAGATACCGACAAAAAGAGAATTAACACCAAAGTGCTCACTATTTTTTTTCGTTTTCTCACCCACATAACCCACTTTATCTGCTAAAGGGTACAGGATTTTTGAAAACATACTCTCAGCGGGATGTGTTCTCACACCCAGAAGTTGTCCAAAAGGAGATTTTATTTTTCTTCGTTTACAAACTGCCCGAATATAGTAATAATAGTTCGTAGATGAGGGTAGGTTCTTATCTGTAAAGGTTTTTAGTTTCGTCATCCCGATTCTATTTGAACTCTGTGCATATCCCTTTTTCTTTTTTGATCTATATATCTCAAAAAATACTGTTTCATCTTCAATATAATCCCAGGAAAGCTCAATCTCTCTTGAATCTACACCTGTAGCTACAAAATTTTCTACTCTTGGAAGTGCTTCTTCTTTTTTATAGTTATTCACCTCTGAGAGTGCATATATGAGAGCAGGAATATTCTCATCTATATTTTCACTCATATGCTCTATATAGTCACTGATATTTCTTGTACCCACCTCTACAACCAAAGAGAGTGCGCCTTGAGCATAATAAAACTCCCTGCCACTTCCAGAGATAAGATGCACAGGAGGTTTACCCATATGCACCCCATACTCACGCCCTGATTCTTTTTTGATCTCCTCAGCCATGTTCCCCGCCAATAGGTTTAAATCTATTGCATCTTCTGCATCTTCATGTATAAAGTTATGTGCAGGGAAAAAAACATTTCCCTGTGAATGATAATCCAAAGCAATCGTAATATTTTTATGCTCCAAAACAAAATCTCGAAGTGCTGCTGTTTCAGGCTCACTAAAAGCGCTAGGACCTGAGTAAACATTGGATGTTGTGTTTTTGTTTGGAGTAAAACCAACTGCAAAGTTCCTGTTGAGATCTACTCCAAAACTACCATCGGCATTGCGTCTTCTGTTTTTTCTCCAAAAAGAGAAATGATTTCTTGAATACTCAAACCCATCCGGATTTGCACAAGGGACCATATAAAGTGTTGTCTTGTCTAAAATCTCATTGAGCTGCGGATCATAATCTATATGTTCAAGTATGTATTTGGCAAAGCTCAAAGCAAGCTCGATACCTATCCATTCTCTGGCATGTATTGTACCGGTGTAAAATAATGCCGGTTTTTCTTGGTGTTTTTGAATATTTTTCGTAATAGTTACCGCAATGATATCTCTATCTTCCCATGTCTCTCCTATAGATTCAACATGAAAAAGATCCGGATTGGTTTTTTGAGCTTTTTTAAAAAACTCGACACACTCTGCGTAAGAACTGTATTGTTGTCTCAAATGATTACCTTAAAAATTATTTTTTGAAAAATTTAGCCCATTGGCTAATTTGTTGATTTGAAGCGAAATCATACTCATCCAATGCTTCAAAGGAAGTAATATTTTCACTCTCTATAAACTCTTTAATCTTGACAGCGATCTCTTCGTCCATGCCCGGTAAAGTCATAAGCTCTGTTAGAGATATATTTTCAAGAACGTACATTTTATGATGCTCAAATTCTGAAGGTTCTTGTATATCTTCACCCTTAACCACTTCTGGAAGTTGATCTTCAGATAAAGGAGGTTCTATCGATTCAGGTATATCTTCTATGTTAGAGGTCTCAGTCAATTCCATATCAAAGCCTTCTTTATCTGCCAGCCAATATGCCCCGTCACAAGATGGTTCATAGCGCGCAAAATAAAGATGTCTTAATGTTCTAAGCACAGAAGGACTCATCTTTCCTAGCTCTTCCCATGAAAAAAGTGGTACATGTGGCAGCCTAAATCTTCCACCGCTAAGATCCCACATAATATACTGACCTATCCAATCCCGTATATACGGAAATGCTGCAAATGCTGTTGCACATTCTAAAATGTAAGGTTCTAAGGTATGCTCATCGATCGCTATATCACAAGCCCAGTATTCGGCTTTAGCAGCTTTACTTGCCTTGACTGCAAGCTCCAACGCATTCATAGGTACATTTTCATAGCTCATGCTTCCACCTTGGGAAGTATTGGTGATCCACTCACCCTCACCGGAGTATCGCCAAAATGCACAAACAGGCTTATGACCGATAAGCATAACCCGGATATCTCCACTATCTTTAAGAGCAATAGCATCTTGAGAATATACCGGTTTGTATTTTTTTTCTTCTAAAAGTTGGGTAGCTTCCTTGTATGTATCAACTTTATGTACATAGTAACCTCCATAGTTCGAAGGTCCGTAACTTCTTTTGATGATCTGAGGGTAGGAGCAGTTTTTAAAATACTCATCTACCTCTTTTTCATCATAAGATATAAATGTTTGTGGCGCCTGAAGATTATACTTTTCACAAAAAAGGGTAACATTCTCTTTTGATTTATTTGAGAACTGTGTTTCAATAGATGGAATAAAGCGTACATTTGGAAGAGCAGTAGCTATCTCTTTAAAGGTCTCATAGGCTGTTGCCGGAATATTTCCTATAAGTACATCGATATTTTTTCTTCTCACCTCATTAATAAAGCGAACCTTATCATTTTTCCAATGGTAAGTAACTGTCTCGATCTTATCAGGCCACCCTTTAAAATTACTGTAATCAAAAAACCTTAACACATAATCTAAATATAAAAAGCCGATTTTTGGTAGCTTCTTCTTTTGCATGTCTGCTCCTTTGAAATTATTTTTTTGTTTTTTTATCAATGAGTTCTACAATCTTTTCTATCTTCTTCTCATTAAA
>JALUKO010000126.1 GCA_027056525.1 Helicobacteraceae bacterium
TTAAAAATATGTGTGAATATCATGAGCTTCAAGACGCAGCCATAGAAGACTATGAAGGATTCTGGGGTTCTTATGCGAAAGAAAAAATCGACTGGATAAAGCCGTTTGATGGCGTGATGGATGAGTCCAACTTTCCTTTTGTGAAATGGTTTGAGGGTGGAAAACTCAATGTGTCTGCTCAGTGTATTGACCGCCACCTTGATACGCGTAAAAACAAAGCAGCCATCATATTTGAAGGTGACAGAGGTGATAAACAGATCATCACCTATCTTGAGCTTTATTATCAGGTGAACAAGTTTGCCAACCTGCTTAAAAATGAATTTGGTGTAGCAAAAGGTGACAGAGTAGTTATCTATATGCCGATGATTCCAGAAGCTGCGTATGCTATGTTGGCGTGTGCCCGTATCGGTGCGATCCACTCCATCGTATTTGGTGGTTTTTCGGCAGAAGCATTAAGAGACCGCATAGAAGATGCGGATGCAAAAGTGGTGCTTACCGCTGATGGAGCATATAGAAAAGATAAACCATATATGCTCAAACCCGTTGTAGATAAAGCACTCGAGGGGGAGACACCTGTTGAAAAGGTTTTGGTGGTACAAAGAAACCACGAAGATGTAGAATGGGTCTCCGGACGTGATTACTCTTATAATGAGATGATAGAGCAGCAAAGCACAGCGTTTGAACCTGAGGTGATGGACGCGGAAGATCCTCTCTTTTTACTTTATACTTCTGGAAGTACTGGAAAACCAAAAGGTGTTCAGCACAATTCGGCAGGCTATATTTTATGGGCACAGATGACTATGGAGTGGGTGTTTGATGTAAAAGAAAATGATACCTACTGGTGTACGGCAGATATCGGCTGGATCACAGGACATACATATATAGTATACGGTCCACTTGCAATGGGTGCTACGACCGTGATGTTTGAGGGTGTACCGACATATCCTGATGCCGGACGTCCTTGGAAAATGGTAGAAGAGTATAAGATAAACCAGTTCTATACAGCGCCGACTGCCATACGAGTGCTGCATAAAATGGGAGAAGATGAACCGGCCAAATATGACCTTTCCTCTTTAAAAGTGCTTGGAACTGTTGGTGAGCCGATCGATCCGCCGGCTTGGAAGTGGTACTATGAAAGCGTTGGTAACTCAAACTGTGCGATCGTTGACACATACTGGCAAACAGAGACAGGTGGGCATATCATCTCTCCACTTCCGGGTGCTACACCGATCAAACCTGCGTGTGCAACATTTGCACTTCCGGGAATTATGGCTGAGATACTTGACCCTGAAACAGGGGAAAAAGTGGGTGTTGATGAGAAAGGTTATATGTGTGTAACGCGTCCTTGGCCTTCTATGATTCGTGGTGTATGGGGCGATGAAGAGCGTTTTGTGAAGTCTTACTTTGGTGATGTGAAAAAAGATGGCAAGCCGGTTTACTTTACGGGTGACGGTGCCGTGTATGATGAAGAGGGCTACATCACTATTACCGGGCGTACGGATGATGTTATCAATGTTAGTGGGCACAGAATGGGAACTGCCGAAGTTGAAGCGGCACTCAAAAAAGAGAGTGAAGTTGCCGAGGTGGCTGTTGTCGGGAAACCGCACCCACTCAAAGGTGAGGGGATTTTTGCATATGTAGTACTAAAACACGGACTTGATGAAAGTCGTTTTGAGGATGATGTAGCAATGGTCAAAGCTCTTAATGGGATCATTAAACAAGAGATAGGAAATATTGCTGTGTGTGACGATATTGTTTTTGTTCCGGGCTTGCCTAAAACACGTTCAGGAAAAATAATGCGTCGTATTTTACGCTCAATCGCCAAAGGTGAAGAGATCACTCAAGATATCTCAACACTTGAAGATCCGAGTGTCGTTGAAAAGATCATCTCCATAGTAAAATCATAAAGCAGGGCTCTCCTGCTTTACTCCTCTTGCAATAATGCTATAATTGCATAATTTAAAAAAAAGAGAAACTATGGAACTTTGTGTAGCCCTTGATCTACCCACAAAAGAAGAAAATTTAGAACTTGTTGAAAAAATCAAAGCATATGATGTTTGGCTAAAGGTTGGCTTTCGCTCTTATATTCGTGACGGTGCAGAATTTTTGCAAGATATAAAAAAGATAAATCCCGATTTTAAAATATTTTTGGATCTGAAACTTTATGATATTCCAAATACTATGGCCGATGCGGCTGAGTCGATCATGGGTCTTGGTGTCGATATGTTCAATGTTCATGCATCTGCCGGTAAACGTGCTATGGAAGCTGTAATGCAAAGAATTCAAAACTATGAAAAAAGACCCATTGTCTTGGCTGTTACAGCACTGACATCTTTTAGTGATGAAGAGTTTCAAAGAGTGTATGAAAAAAACATAGCTTCCAAGGCTGATCAGTTTGCAAAAGATGCGTATGAAAGTGGTTTGGACGGGGTTGTGTGTTCTGCATTTGAATCTGCATCTATCAAAAAGATAACTTCTGAAAAGTTTATGACCCTTACTCCGGGGATTCGACCCTTTGGTGAAGATGCAGGAGATCAAAAAAGGGTTGCCGATATCAACTTTGCTCAGAGTGTAAAAGTTGACTTTATCGTTGTTGGACGACCCATATACAAGTCTAAAAATCCTGCAGAGGTTGTAGAAAAAATATTAGAAAAGCTTTAAGGCAGTTTCTTCAGGTTTTTTTTATAACCTTCCCCTCTGTCTTTATAGTCTCTAAGCTTATTATGACACCCAATACATTGATCGATAAGTAAAGCGTACTCTTTATGAGCATTTGAAGTATCTCCAGCTTCAAAATATGTTGCGATTTTTGCTGAGTGAATACTTATCTTACTAGCTTTTTCTTTAGTATATTTAAAACTTTTTACCTGATCAAAATACATATATTTGGAATGATCAAAGGTACTTAGCTGTTTTGAAGAGACTTTTATTTGAGAAACTCCTTCTTGAACAATTGCTTTGGTGTTTGTTAATATACCCAATTGAATGAGATTGACTGAATCAAGCATCTCTTCCATAATGGAAGTTTTGATTTCTGCGTGGAGTGTACTCAAAGTGATAAGTGCCGATAGAGATACTTTTAACAATAAATTTTTCATGACAAACCCTTTTTTATATAATTTTTTATTATTACATGTTTGTTCTTAAATTAATCAAGAGATTGTGATAATAAGGTTTAATTATTTTATTTGTTTTGAACTTCTGATGAAAGTTATATCTTAAGCTACTTATTATAATAATGTGAATATAATTTCAGTCTTCAAATGGACAAGTGGGTGAGTGGCTGAAACCACACCCCTGCTAAGGGTGCGAGGGGGCAACTCCTCCGAGAGTTCGAATCTCTCCTTGTCCACCACTTGAAGATTACAACTACTCAAATTAAACCATCAAACAACTCATTTTTCAAAAAAATATCCATACTGTACCTGAGTACAATATACTTATTTGCTTTTTTATTATATTATTATCACAATTAAAATTCTCAGGAGTATGCTATGGCAACTATAATTGGAAAAATCGACACAATAGAGGGTACATTTTATGTAAAAGGTTCAGATGGCTCTCTTCGTAAACTTTCGGTTGGTGACGAAGTTCGTGATGGTGATGTTATTGTAGGCGATAAAAACAATAATCCGATTGACAATGTTATAGTTTCTACCATAGACGGCAATGATATTTTGGTTTTAGGGGACAAGTCACAGCTTTTTGATACCTCTTTACTCCAAGAAGAGTTCACGCTGTCTGAAAGTGTAACGCAAAAAGAATCGGTTTCTGAGATGCTTGCTCAGATGGAAGAGATGGACAATGTAGAAGAGCTTGATACTGCTGCCGGTGAAGAGGGTGCTGCAGTTGAATCTACAGAGGGTGGAGAAGCTGAGTTTGCTCAGATGAGTGATGCTAGTATTGATATTGTTGCGACACTCAGAGATGTAGCGTATCAGCCTGAACTTCAGGATGCAACAGAAAATCTTGACGATACCGAAGCAGACCGCCGTAGACTGCTTTTAGGATCCCCTGAAAGAACAATTTACATAGATGTAGATGCTGATTTGTCCGATGAAACAAACACAGGCTCCCTTGATGACAACATAACTGCAGACAATACTCCTGATATAGTTGGCCATACTGTTGCCGGTTCAGAAGTGGTTGTTGTTGACAATAATGGAAATACTCT
>JALUKO010000127.1 GCA_027056525.1 Helicobacteraceae bacterium
TTTTCCTTTGCGTATCTCGTTTTGAATAAGTGAAAGAATTTTTGGTTTTATTTGTGAAGGAGACATATAGAGCTCGTTGAGCTTTCCTTTTTTGCTAAAGCCTGTGAGAAAGTGAAAAAAGCGTGTCAAATCATTCGTTACATCATCTTTACTGGTCATGTAGCTTAAGTCCGTGTAGATTTTTGCCGTAGATGGGTTATAGTTACCGGTACCCAAATGAGCGTACTGCTTAAGTTTGCCATTTTTTCTTCGTGTTATCAGAGTCGCTTTTGCGTGTACCTTGAAACCTTTGATACCATAGATAACGTGTGCTCCCGATTTTTCCAAGGCTTTTGCCCAGATAAGGTTGTTCTCTTCATCAAATCGCGCTTTGAGCTCAACCATAACCGTGACCTGTTTTCCTGACTCAGAAGCACTCATAAGTGATTGAACTATGGGTGAGTTTGTTCCCGAGCGATAGAGTGTCATTTTGATCGAGACAACATCAGGATCTTTTGCAGCATCCTGAATCAGCTTAACAACCGGCTCAAAACTCTCATATGGGTGGTAAAGTAGAACATCTTGTTTTTCCAAGGTTGTAAATATATTTTCATTGTTATCCAAAGGTGGTAATGTTTTGGGTTTGAACGTAGGTGACAAAAGATGTGCAAAATCTTTGTTAGATACGATTTGCCAAAGGCTTGAAAGGTTTAAAAAAGAGTGAAATTTATAGATATCATCTTTATAAACGTTTGTGTGACGGTTGAAAAAATTGATGATCTCCGTATCTCCGCTTGCTCCAACCTCAAGACGTACCATCTCCCCTTTACGGCGAAGTTTCAGACCCTCTTCCAAGATCTCCATAAAGTCATCTGCTTCCTCCTCCTCTATGGCGATATCGGCATTTCTTGTGACCCGAAAAGGAGCATATTTGTCCAGCAGATACCCGGGAAAAAGATCCTCTATATGTTTTGCAACAACGCTTTCAATAGGGATGTAAATACCACTCTCTAACTCAACAAACCGGTTTAAAACTCTTGGAACCCTAACGATTCCAAAGCGTTCTATAGAGTGATCGTCACTGTCTTTGAGTTTGACAATAAGCCCAAAACTTAGATTGTTCAGATGTGGAAAAGGGTGTGTCGCATCGATGGCGATGGGGATAATAACAGGGTATATATTTTCAAAAAAGTAGCGATTGAGTTGATTTTTTTGGTGCTGGTTCACATCGTCATAGGACTTGACGAATATTCCCTCATTTTCAATTTTTTTAAGTATCTCTCTTAGGCAGTGCTCCACAACCTGCTGTTCCTGATGAAGATATTTTCTAATCTCTTTGAGTTGTTGCAACGGGGTGAGTCTGTCAGCACCGGATACAATGATGCCGGCTGAAAAAAGTTTTTTAAGACCCGCTACGCGTATCATGTAAAACTCATCAAGGTTTGTACCGTAAATTGCTAAGAACTTGAGCCTTTCAAGAAGTGGAAGTGACTCATCTTGGGCTTGTTTTAAAACTCTTGTGTTGAATTGAAGCCAGGAGAGTTCACGGTTATTATAAAGGTTTGGATTTTTCAAGTTAATCATAGTAAATCGCCTCAGAAATATTTTTGATATTGTATCTCATATATGGTTAAAACTTGTTTTAGCGAATAACTCCGCTCCCTTTATAGTTGGCTGCGTGGTAGATAGTAGCACCGTTTTTTCTGGCATAGTATCGCATAAGTAGTTTTTGTAGTGTCGGCTCGATTGAGGGTTCAAACCAGGCATTGTTACTTATGGCTATAACATAGTTAACATCACCGTTATATATCTCTTGACAGGTTGCTTCATAGCAGATCGCATTTCTGAACTTCACACCGTCTATCATAAAATCTGTAGGTTCTTTTGCCTCTACAAAGTCTGCCTGACCTGCAAAAAAATACTCATTGATCATTTTTTGTGCAAATTTTGGCAGGGGAATATATTCTCCAAAGGGAACCAAAACCATTTTTTTCCCAATATGAATATCCCCGTTTTCAAAGAGATAGGTTACGTTAAAATTGTTGCCCTTCTCTTTTAGAAGTGCTCCTGTGACTATGTTGATGTTGTGAGAAAGTTTTGTAAGCTCATTTTGTAGTTTTGGGTGTGTGTTCATAAACAAAGGAAAAGCAGATTCTGGAAGTATAACAAGATCATACCCCTCTTTGGCAGCTTTTCTTATGGCATTGAGATTACTCTCAATGATATGGTTTTTATTTCTTGGAAGCCACTTCTGATCTTGTTTTATATCGGTCTGGATAAGCTTGATCTTCAGTGGAGCTTCATGTTGTACCGCTTCGTTGTAGTTTAGCGCAAATACCAACAGAAGTAATGGCAAATAGGTGAAAGGTTTTTTGATATACTTTGGCAGTGCCAATGCCACCAGGACAAGGGCAAATTGGTATTTATATACACCTATATAGCTCTCAACAAAGAGGAGTTCGATCTGCATCCAATTGAAATCAAAAGGTTCAAAAAAGCTAAGGGCAAGCAAAAACAAGGCTCTCAGTGCTACATTGTTTGTGAGTGAGAGTACACCAAAAAAGAGCATATAGATCATTCCAAAACCAAGAGTGACAAGAGGTTGCATATAACCGACACCGTTGTACTTGAAACTGTAGCCGATCCAGTAAAACCATAAGAGTCCTATGAAAAAGCCACTCACAATTACCGCACGCTTTGGAAGATAGAGTAAAAGAGCTAAAGCCAAAATACCACTTAGGGTATTGAGAAGTTTGAAGCTTATCCCCCAGTGCTCAAGGTACAAAAAAGTACTAAAGAGAAGTGCCGTGAATATCCCTGCTGATATATCAAACATAAGGGGTCTGTTTTGTCTAAAAATAGTTATTTGTTTTATCATGTTGAAATTATAGTGTATTCAGTCACTTATTAACATAGTTTTTGTATAATCGCTCCAATTTATTTAAAGGATGCCATACTCATGGAAATAATAAGTCAACTATTACCGTTTATATTTTTAATTGCAATTATGTACTTTGTAATTATACGCCCGCAGCAAAAAGAGGCAAAAGCAAAAAAAGAGATGTTAGAGTCACTGAAAAAAGGTGACAAAGTAGTTACTAATGGTGGTTTTATAGTAGTTGTACATAAAGTAGAAGAAAAATTCTTAAGTGTAAAAATGAATGATGATGTTATCGTAAAGATTACAAAAGATTCTATTGCCAGAAAGTATGAGGATGAAGCTTAATTACCGCATAGCAGTTTTTGCACTCGCAATAGTCTTTGGTCTATTCTTCTCGTTCCCATCACTACTGCAAACCGAATCAGGAAAAAAAGTAACTCTTGGTTTGGATCTGCAGGGTGGTCTTCACATGCTTCTTGGTGTTAAAACAGATGAAGCAACAAAATCTCGTATAAAATCTATTGCAGCAAGTATTAAAAATTTCAGCGATAGAAAAGATATCTTGATCGATGATCTGACATTTGATGATTCGAGTGTTTCATTTTCTGTTTTGGATATAGATGATGTGAAAACTATAGAAGAGTACTTAAAGTCCTTAGAGGGTGTAAAACTCGTAGTAGATGGAGAAAATGTATCCTTGGCTTTGACAGAAGAAGAGAAACTGAAAACAAAAAAACAAGCTGTGGATCAGGCGATAGAGACGATCAGAAACAGACTTGATCAGTTTGGTCTTGCCGAACCTGTGGTTGCTCGTCAGGGTGAAGAGAAAATTTTGGTACAACTTGCCGGTATTAAAACGCAAGAAGAGGAACAGCGTGCCCGTGAGTTGATCTCACGTGCTGCTAAACTTGAACTTATGGCTGTAGATGAGGAGAGAGCCGCTCGTGTGTACAATATGAGTGATGCTGATGCAGCCGCATATGGTGATGTGATCTTAGAAGATTCTAAAAACCCTCAGATTAAGTATCTTGTGCATGAGATTCCTATTTTAGACGGCGGGATGCTAACCAACGCCACTGTCGGATTTGATCAAAATAACCGTCCTGTCATTAATTTCACTCTCAACGCTGAGGGTGCTGAGATTTTTGGTGATTTCACAGGCAGAAGTGTTGGAAAACGTCTCGCTATTGTACTTGACGGAAAGGTGTACTCTGCTCCAAATATTAATGAGCGTATTGGTGGCGGAAGCGGACAGATCTCAGGTGATTATACGGTTGTAGAAGCCAAAGATCTTGCTATCGCTCTTCGCTCAGGTGCACTGTTGGCACCAATTTATTTGATGGAAAAACGTTCCGTCGGACCAAGTTTGGGTGCTGACTCTATCAAAGCGAGTATGGTTGCACTTATTGGTGGTTTTGTTTTAGTTATTTTATTTATGATGCTATATTACCGTATGGCGGGTGTGATTGCAAATATTGCACTTGTGGCAAATCTTTTTATTATTTTAGCCGTGATGTCACTCTTTGGAGCGACGCTGACACTTCCGGGTATGGCAGGTATAGTCTTGACGGTTGGTATGGCGGTGGATGCCAATGTTATCATCTCCGAAAGGATACGTGAGCTGATTTATGAGGGTAAATCTATCCATAAGGCGATAGAGGAGGGCTATTCAAATGCAATGCGCGCTATTTTGGATGCCAATATTACAACACTTATCGCAGCAGTGGTTCTATATGCGTACGGTACCGGTGCTATCAAAGGGTTTGCTATCACTATCAGTATAGGTATTTTAGCTTCTATGTTGACAGCTATCTTGGGAACTCACGGGATCTATCAGATGCTTGAAAATAAGATACAAAAAAGTAAAAACAACCGTTTTTGGTTTGGGATTAAGGGTTAAAGATGGAATTTTTTAAATATACAAAAACCTTTAACTTTATGGGTAAGTCAAAGATCGCTTTGCTTATATCGATAGTTTTGGTGTTGGGATCCTATGTTCTTTTGGCAACAAAGGGGCTCAATTATGGTGTTGATTTTGCCGGTGGTACGATCGTTCAGGTAAAATACGATACAGATGCTCCCATAGATGCTATGAGGGATAAACTCAAAGGCAATCCTATTTTTGAAGGTGCTTCTATCACTGAATTTGGCTCGCCTGATGAGGTTGTTATCCGTATGAAAACAACATCTGGCGATGTTACTGTCGATGTTGGTGATGTTACGCGTGAGGCACTCAAAGGAACAGGAAATTATGAGATCAGACGTGTAGATATTGTAGGACCAAAAGTTGGAAGTGAGCTGAAAGAAAAAGGGATCATGTCCCTTGTCCTTGCAATTTTAGGGATTTTGATCTATGTAGCATTCAGGTTTGAGTGGAGATTTGCAGTTGCGTCCATCGTTGCTCTTGTGCATGATGTCTCTATAGCTCTTGGTGCTATAACGCTTGTTGGACTCGATGTCAACCTTGATGTACTTGCTGCATTACTGACGATCTTGGGGTACTCACTCAACGATACCATCATCGTTTTTGACCGTATTCGCGAGGGTGTGTCACAAAGTAAAAAAACAGATCTTGAAGAGATCATCAATGAGTCTGTAACAAGAACACTTGCAAGAACAACTTTGACATCGCTGACGACTTTCTTTGTTGTATTTACGTTATTTATGTTCGGTGGTGAGATCATTCATGCCTTTGCATTCACACTTTTAGTGGGTGTTGTTGTTGGTACTTATTCATCCATATTTGTTGCTTCTCCTATTTTATTATGGTTTGGTTTTGATGTGAAAAACTACCATAATAAACTTGCTCAAAAGGCAAAACGGGAAGCTGAGAAGGCAAAGATGCGTGCTCAGTTTGAATCTGGTGTGATGTAGTAAAGAGAGATGCTCTCTTGTAAGATAAACAAATAAAGGAAGTGTAATGGATTGGGGTAAAGTTGTATATGTGTTTTTCTCTTTAATGAGTTTGACATCGATCGCTGGTTTTTTATATGATAATAGTGCGGTAGCTCTTTTTGTAGCTGCGAGTTTAAACCTTGTTTCAACTTTTTTAAAAATTGGTGTAAGGAATTTACTCTCAGCGGAGCTTTTAGCCTCCTCTTTGGTTGCTGATCTGCACTTGATACCGGCATTTGTGTATATGGTTATTCTTGGAAACATAGAATGGGCAATTGCTTTAACGATCGGTGCATTAATTGCAAATATATTCTCTTTAGGTCTCATCTATATAGAGAGTTCAAAAACCCATGAAGAGTATTAAAATAAACAGATAGGATTTTTTTTGGAATATAATTCACACACTATAGAAAAAAAATGGCAAGAGTATTGGAAGCAAAACAAAAGTTTTGAACCGAGTGAAGATTTTACACAAGAGAAAAAATATATACTAAGCATGTTCCCTTTTCCAAGTGGACGCCTTCATATGGGGCATGTTAGAAACTACTCCATAAGTGATGCTTTTGCCAGATATTACAGACAACAAAACTTTAACGTATTGCACCCTATCGGTTTTGACAGTTTTGGTATGCCTGCAGAAAATGCTGCTATTAAAAACGGAAGTCATCCCAAGGGCTGGACATATGACAATATAGAATATATGAAAAACGAGTTTTATGCTCTTGGTTTTTCTTTTTCCCGCGATAGAGAACTTGCTACAAGCGATGAGCTCTATACCAAGTTTGAGCAGGGCTTTGTTATAGATATGTATAACAAAGGTTTGTTGTATCGTGAAAAAGGTCTTTTAAACTGGTGTCCACACGATCAGACGGTACTTGCCAATGAGCAGGTTGTAGATGGCTGTTGCTGGAGGTGTGATACACCTATAGTGAAAAAAGATATGAACCAGTACTATTTTAAAATTACCGCGTATGCCGATGAACTTCTCAAAGATCTCAAAAAACTTGAAAAAGGGTGGCCAAAACAGGTGCTTACTATGCAGGAGAACTGGATAGGGAAGTCTAACGGTTTGGCATTTGATCTTTACTTTGATGAAAAATCATTATCTATTTTGAACAGTGAGTTTAAAGGGTTTGATGTTTTTACAACACGTCCTGATACCATCTACGGAGTCAGTTATACCGCACTCGCACCTGAGCATGAAATAGTAACGTATATGCTAAAGAACAAACTTCTGAGTGATGATGTAGCAGCAAAGATCAATGCGATGAAAAGTACATCTTCCATTGATCGACAAAAAGAGAAAGAGGGGCTTTGTCTTGGTTTGGATGTTATTCATCCCTTGACAGGTAAAAAAGTACCGGTTTGGATAGCAAACTTTGTACTTATGGACTATGGTAGCGGTGCTGTGATGGCTGTTCCTGCTCATGATGAGAGAGATTATGATTTTGCAAAGAAGTATAACTTGGAGATCCATCCGGTTATACAACCTTTTAAAGGGGAGCATGACTTCTCAAAATCAGCTTTTACAGAAGTTGGTGAGTTAATGAACTCTGAGAGTTTCAACGGTATGAACTCAAAGGAGGCTCAAAGCAAGATCATAGAGATGTTCGAGCAAAAATCTCTGGGGAAGAAAACTACAAACTATAAGCTCAAAGACTGGGGCGTTTCACGCCAGCGTTACTGGGGTGCGCCTATACCTTTCATTCATTGTGATGCGTGCGGTTTGGTTATGGAGAAAAAAGAGAATCTCCCTATTGCACTTCCAGAAGATGTAGAGATCACTGGAGAGGGTAATCCTCTGGAAAATCATCCAAGCTGGAAACATTGTAAATGTCCACAGTGTGGCAGGGATGCTTTGCGTGAAACAGATACTATGGATACATTTGTTGAATCTTCATGGTATTTTTTGCGTTTTTGTGCATCACCGCTTAACTGGGAAAAAGAGGCGTTTTCGCCTGAGCAGATTAAGTACTGGATGGGAGTGGATCACTATATCGGTGGGATTGAGCACGCAATACTGCATCTTTTATATGCACGCTTTTTTACAAAGGTTTTTCGTGATCTGGGTTATTTGGAATTTGATGAGCCTTTTGAGAGACTCTTGACGCAAGGGATGGTGCTTAAAGATGGTGCCAAAATGTCAAAGAGTAAAGGCAACACTGTTGATCCTGATGCTATTATCGAGAAATATGGTGCAGATACGGCAAGACTGTTTATCTTATTTGCCGCACCGCCGACACAAGAGTTAGAGTGGAATGACAATGCAGTAGATGGTGCGTATAAGTTTATAAAGAGGTTTTTTGACAGAAGCTCGCATGTTCAAAAAACAGCTTCCATCCCCGTGATTGATCATGCTTGCCTCTCTAAAGAGGAAAAATTTGCAAGAACAAAAGTGTATGAGGCATTGCGTCGCGCACATGATGTTTATAATGAAAGATATACATTTAACACACTTATAGCAGGTACAATGGAAGCTATGAATGCTCTCAATACACAAAGCAATATTGATGTATGGACGGAGGGTTACTGGATACTCTCTTGCATAATGGAACCTGTTATCCCTCATGTGTGTTGGGAGATAAGTGATACATACTTTGCACTTAACAACCTTGCACCGCAAAAGATACTTGAAGAGGTCTTTGAAGTACAAAGTATCACTTTGGCTGTCTCAGTCAATGGAAAAAGACGCTCTGAGATAGAAGTGGGTACACAGGAGAGTAAAGAAAATATCATAGAAGCTGCCAAGCAAAGTGTTGAGAAGTGGTTGGAGGGTAAAACGATTGTCAAAGAGATTGTTGTACCAAACAAACTTGTCAACCTTGTTATAAAAGGTTGAGTATGTACCTGAGGGCTATGCAAATTACGATCATTGCAACGGTGGTTGTGTTGTTTATAGCTTGCGGGTACAAACCGAGTTCAAAGTTTTCAAGAGATATTTTAGGTGAGAAGATCAGTACGAGTGTAAAGATTTCCGCTCAAGACCCTGCAAATACGGTGATTATTAAAGATGCAATAGACAAAGCCATTGTCGAAGTGTTCCGCGCCTCTTTAACAGACAGAGTTCATTCAGATGCTCATTTGATCTTAAATATCGAAAATCCAAGATATACACCGGTTCAGTATAATGTTAACGGTTATGTCATAGCATACAGAATGAGTTTAGTTTTAAATATAACTAGGTATCATAACGGAATAAGTAAAAAGTACAGAACTCGAGGTACCTATGATTTTTCTGTTGCACCCAATGCAGTTGTGACAGATCAGGAAAGATTTGAAGCTATTAAAAACAGTGCTCAAAAAGCGATACAGTCATTTATAGCGAAAGTCTCCGCCGAAGGGGCTAGATCTAAAGAGTAGCGAAAAGGAAGATTTTATGACAATTCAGACAATTATAAAAAAAGCTATCAAGCGACTGGAACTTGAAGGAAAACTTCTCACTCCGGACTTTTATGCAGAAGCTTTTTGCAAAGAGGCAAAAAAAGCCGGTATGGATGTTGAAGATTGTAATCATCTTGGGAAGTTTACAAAAGGGCTCAATAAAGAGTTCCAAAAAGATCTGAAGCAGTATAGAATCAAGACAATGGCAGAATTTGTCCGCTATCTTGTCTCTAAACTTAACAGAACAAACCCTTCCAAATGTTCTGAAATACTTGAATCACAAACTATTTTTATAAAAAGAGTCTTACAGGTCATCTCAGCACTTCACAACAAAGAAGCAAGCCTTTTGGCTCAAAAAAGTATAGAACTTATTAACTCTCAGCCGACAGCACAGCAGCTTGACCAGTATAGACAACTATGGGTAAATTTTTTGACAATGTACGATGATGCATTTTTGAACAGGTTGCAAAATTTTGGTAGAGTTGATGTTGATGATCTGAAAAAAACCATAGAAAATTTGAACTTAAACAAAGAAAGCTCTAAAGCATCAAAGAGTGAGGATATGTCACGTATCATCTCTCTTTTAGTCTCCTCTTTTGTTCCCTCCATCGCTTCGAGTGTCAATGAAAAGATAGCTGTTTTTAGTGACAAGATCAAAAATAATCCGGAAGTTTTACAATCAGACTCTATAGAAAAAGAGATACGTGCCATTATCTCTCTGAGGATAGCACTTGATAAAGAGAGCGTTAAAGAGATGGTTGAATCCCTTGATGGTGTCTTGGATAAACTCTCCTTAAGGCTTATTGAGATGATTGAAAAGTCAGACTCTTCAACTTCTGAGATACAAAAGATAAAAGCAGAACTTGAACTTTATAACGAAGAGACAAGCAGTAACTTTAAAATAGCACATAAAAAGCTTTTTACGATCGCTTTGGCGTTGGAGCAAAATACGCAAAGTTTGAGTCATGACCTTAAAGATCACAACGATGAAGTGAGTGCGCTCAGTCAAAAAGTGCGTCAGCTCGAGAGTGCACTTGAAGAAGCGAAGCAGGAATCTAAAGAGGACTTTTTAACCAAACTTTACAATAAAAGAGCACTGGATGAGTTTTTGCAAATGAAAGAAGCTGAGTTTGAAAGGTATAAACATAACTACTCGGTTGTGATGTTTGATCTGGATCACTTTAAAAATGTCAACGATACCTTTGGGCATGAAGCAGGAGATGCGGTACTTTCTGCTTTTGCAAAAATACTTAAAGAGGAAGCCAGAAGTGTAGATATCGTTGGACGTTTTGGCGGTGAAGAGTTTATGGCTATCTTAAGTGAGACCGACACAGAAGGTGGTGTTGTTTTTGCTCAGAAGGTAAGACAACATGTTGAAAAAGCACGTTTTATGTACAAAGCAAAGCGAATTGCCCTTACTGTAAGTTGTGGTGTTGCAGAACGTAAGAAGCAAGTATCTATGCAAAGTACCATAAATGCAGCGGATAAGGCTCTGTATAAAGCAAAAAACAATGGCAGAAACCAAGTTGCCTTTAAGTAAATTAAGTGTTACAACAGTTTTTAGATAATAAGCCGCTTTACTATGATGAGATAGACTACACCCGTATGCCAAGGGTGTATGAAAAAATCAAAGCAGAGTTTGCAAAAGTCAAAATCATCCATCTCATTGGAACAAACGGCAAAGGGACTACCGGCCGCTTTTTAGCTTCTGCTTTATATGCTCTGGGATATAGTGTCGGACACTATACCTCGCCCCATATTTTAGAGTTTAACGAAAGGATATGGCTCAACGGATCTTCTGTAAGTGATGAGCTTCTCAATAAAACCCATACACGTTTGCTGCAACTCTTAAGCAAAGAAGATGCAGATGCTTTGAGCTATTTTGAATATACGACATTACTTGGAATGCTTGTGTTTGATGGGTGTGAGTATGTTGTTATGGAAGCTGGTCTTGGCGGGGAATTTGATGCGACTGCAGTCTTTGACAAAGAGTTGAGCTTGGTGACACCGATCGATTTTGATCATGAAGCGTTTTTGGGATCAAACATTGTTGATATAGCAACTACAAAACTCAATGCGATTCAAAATAATGCAATCTTCAGTGCTCAAAAATTTTCACAAGTCAAAGAGGTAGCCATACAACTCTCCAAAGATAAAAAGCTTACTATTTTGGAAGTGGACTCTCTTTTGGATGCAAGTGATTATGAGAAAATAGAAAAAATATCCAAAAACCTGCAACTTGCAAGCTATCTAAGGCAAAACTTACAGCTGAGTATCGGTGCATTAAAATTTTTTGGTATCAAGTATGGTGTGGAGGATTTTAACGACGCAAGACTTTTTGGAAGATTAAGTAAAATAGATGAACATGTTATAGTTGATGTCGGACATAATCCTTTGGCAGCTGCTTCAATAAAAGATGCGCTTATGGGTGAGAAATATATCTTGGTGTACAATAGTTACAAAGATAAAAATTACCGTGAAATATTGAGTATTTTAAAGCCGATCATTCAACATGTCGAAATTATCGATGTGTATGATGTAAGGGTGGAATCACAAAAGATTTTAAAGCATACTCTTGAAGAGTTAGATATTGCGTATAAGGCTTTTTCGGGTGTTAAAAGTGGGTTGCATTATTTGGTTTTTGGCTCTTTTAGTGTTGTGGAAGCATTTTTAAAAAGCTATAAAAAGGGTTTTCATGAATGATCATTTTACCGTTACCATTCATGATGATAACGGTGTAAAGCAATACAATGTTCACCAACTTGTCAAAAAAGCGATCGTTTATGCTGTTTTGTTTTTTGCGTTTATCGGTTTTGTGGCTATCGGTACAATTTTATATTTGAACAATACGGTAGATAAAATAGAGAAAAAACGTCTCGAAATACGAGCTGCCTATGCTGAGTTAAAGTTGAAAAATGAAAAACTCAAGCATACAATGTTACAAACACAAGCAGCACTCAATGTCAAAAAAGAGGAGTTGAGTGAGGTTTCTGATTCACTTTCAGAAATTGAGACTCTCATCGGAATCACTCCGGTAGAAGAGATGTCCCTACAAAAAAGGGTAAACTTGACAAAGCTCAACTCCGAGCAGATGGCGACTCTCTTGCAGTTTATCCCAAATGGTTCCCCCATAGTATATAAAGGCATCACAAGTAAGTTTGGCTACAGACTACATCCCACACTCAAAAAAAAGGAATTTCATCGAGGTTCAGATATGAAAGCGAAGATGAATACTCCGGTGTATGCTACAGCTGATGGTGTCATAGAGTATGCAGGTAATCATAAAAAAAGTGGATACG
>JALUKO010000128.1 GCA_027056525.1 Helicobacteraceae bacterium
CTGGCTCATCATGTTCACACTCATATGGGTGATACTCTTCTGCAGGACCGTCAAATGTTTTTCTTGGTACGATTCCAGCTTTTACATCTTCTACTGTTGGAAGCTCCGCTTTACCATGCATATGACCGATTGTCTCATCAAGTAAAACAATAACTGGCTGCATAAATCTGTCTGCGAGATTAAATGCTCTTACAGTTTCTGTATAACACTCAGCTAATGAACCTGCACATAAAGTGATTGATTTATAATCACCGTGTGACGGATTTTTAGATTGAGCAATATCACCCTGAGAAACACGAGTTGGAAGACCTGTTGATGGACCACCACGCATAACATTAACTAAAACTAAAGGAACCTCAGCCATTTGAGCAAGACCAAGCTGTTCAGCTTTTAGTGATACACCCGGACCTGAAGTTGCAGTAAGCGCACGATCACCTGCCATTGCAGCACCTATAGTTGCACATATACCTGCTATTTCATCTTCCATCTGTATAGCAGTTCCACCGATAGCTGGTAGAAGATCAGAAACCTCATGCATCACTTCTGAAGATGGTGTAATAGGATATCCACCAAAAAATTTACAACCAGCATCAACAGCTGCCAGTGCTGCAAGCTGATTTCCTGTAGAAATTACTTCTCTTGTAGCCATTACTTAACTCCTTTTTCATTAAGAGACATATAATTGTTTGCAACAATCTTCTCTTGACGCTTTTTTGCTTCGTCAGTTAATTTTGCAAAGCTATAGCCAGCTTCTTTAAATTCTTTTTTATCTGCTACATAGATAGCAAAATCCGGACATGTAAGTTCACACTCATTACATCCAATACAAGACTCAGGATGATCAATAGAGATCATAGCTCCAAGTGTAGATGTTGACTCATATTTCATACCAAGTACGCCAGCTGGACATACGGATACACAAATATCACATGCCTTACAGTTATTTGTGTTAACCCATACAGGTTGATTCCCTGGATTTTGTGTTTCAAAAGTTCCCATTTATTCTCCTATTATTAAGATACAAATTATTTTGCATCATCTTGAATACTAAATTTTCCGACCGCACAAGAGATAAAACTCTTAGCCTTAAGAGTAGCTGTATTACTAAAACTAATCTCTTCATCAAAAAAAGGATAACCAAGTTTTCTTAAAATTGCTCTAAATTGTGCTAATGACGCCTCGTCTAAAATATCAACTGTTACTTTACGGGGCTCGCACGAGAGATCAACCTTTACATTTTCAAAACCATCTTCTTTAAGAGTTTTAATAATTGTATTAGCACACCCTTCACAGCGTACATTTTTGACCTCTACAGCATGAAGCATATTTATTTTTTACCTAAAACTTCCGCTACAGCTTTACCAATTTCAGCAGGTGAAACTACAACTTTAACGCCTGCAGCTTCCAATGCATCCATTTTCTCTTTCGCAGTTCCCGCACTACCGGATATAATTGCACCGGCATGACCCATACGTTTCCCTTTTGGAGCTGTTTGACCGGCAATAAAAGCAACAACAGGTTTAGTGATTTGCTCCTTAATCAGTTTTGCAGCCTGGATCTCAAGGTCTCCACCGATTTCACCGATCATTACAATCGCTTCTGTTTCCGGATCAGCCTCAAACATCGGAAGAAGTTGCTTGTATGAAAGACCAATAATAGGATCCCCACCAATACCAACTGCTGTAGTAATACCAAAACCTTCATTACATACCTGGTTTGCGCCTTCATAAGTAAGAGTACCGGATTTTGAAATAAGGCCTACATTACCTTTTTTAAAGATCATACCCGGCATGATCCCTATTTTACACTCCTCAGCAGTAATAACACCAGGACAGTTTGGCCCGATTGTTTTCATGTTGTTCTTAACAGCATACTGTTTTGCATACATCATATCACGAACCGGAGCACCTTCTGTAATAATTACAGCTAGCTCAATTCCTGCATCAGCGGCTTCCATAACAGCATCTGCAACAAATGCAGGTGGAACAAAAATCATAGAAACAGTCGCACCGGTTGTATCTACTGCATCTTTTACAGTATTAAAAACAGGTTTTCCGAGGTGCTCTTGCCCACCCTTGTTTGGTGTAACACCACCAACAATATTTGTACCATACGCTAAACATTGCTCCGCATGAAAAGTTCCCTCTTTTCCTGTGAAACCTTGAACTATTACTTTTGTATCTTTATTAACTAAAATAGACATATCTTATAACTCTCCTTTCGCTGCAGCAACTGCTTTTGCAGCACCGTCACCTAAATCTGTACCAACTATAATGTTGTCAATATTCGCATTTTTAAGAATTTCTGCTGCTTCTGGAGCATTGGTTCCATCAAGACGAACGATAACAGGAACATTCACGTCAGTAATTTTTGTAGCTTCCAAAATACCGTTTGCAATACGATCACAGCGTACAATACCACCAAAAATATTAACAAAGATAGCTTTTACCTGAGGGTTTTTAAGAATGATCTCGAAACCTTTTGCAACAGTCTCTGCGTTTGCACTACCGCCAACATCCAAGAAGTTCGCAGGCGTACCACCCATATAATTAATAGTATCCATAGTACCCATAGCAAGACCGGCACCATTAACCATACAACCTATCTCACCATCAAGAGCAATATAAGAAAGACCATATTGTGCAGCTTCACGCTCATCAGCATCTTCTTCAGAAATATCTCTCATCGCTTCAATATCAGGGTGACGTCCAAGTGCTGAATCATCAAAGCCCATTTTGCCATCAAGTGCCATAAAATCACCGGAACCTGTTTTAATCAAAGGGTTGATCTCTATCATTTCAGCATCATTTTCCATATATAACGTGTAGAGCTTTTGAGCAAACTTAATCATTTTTCCCTGCTCTGCTTTGTCTGTGATTCCAAGACCGAAAACTAATTCACGACCGTGAAAACCTTGAAAACCGATGGAAGGATCGATAGCAACTTTGATGATCTTTTCCGGAGTCTTCTCTGCAACTGTTTCAATATCCATACCACCTTCTGTAGAAGCCATAATAATTGGCATCTCAGCAGCACGATCAAGAACAACACTTAAATAAAGTTCATCTTTAATATCAGCACCATCTTCAATATAAACTTTTTGTACAAGCTTACCTTCTGGCCCGGTTTGATGAGTCACAAGAGTCATACCCAAAATCTCATCTGCCAACTCTCTCACTTCATCAATAGACTTAGCAAGTTTAACACCACCGCCAAGTCCACGTCCACCCGCATGGATCTGAGCTTTTACAACCCAGATAGGCCCACCAAGTTCTTCTGCGTTTTTCACTGCTTCTTCAACTGAATGAGCAATTTTACCTTTTGGTGTTGGAACACCGTACTTTGCAAATATCTGTTTTGCCTGATATTCATGTATATTCATCTATTCTCCTTATTTAAAATGGAAGTTATTTTACTTCGTATTGTTCACGACCGATCTTATATAGATCATTGCCATGAGTATCATTAACCACTGTAACCGGAAAGTCAACCACCTCAAGTTTTCTTACCGCTTCAGGTCCCAACTCTTCATATGCAATAACTTCTGCACTTTTGATCTGCTTCCCAAGCAGTGCTCCCGCACCACCTGTTGCTCCAAAATATACCGCTTTATATTTTTCACATGCATCTGTTACATCTTTGTTTCTTTTTCCTTTGCCGATCATCCCTTTTAAACCCTCAGCGATCAGGCGCGGAGAATAAGAATCCATACGATACGATGTTGTAGGCCCTGCACTTCCAATAGGATCACCCGGTTTAGGTGGTGTAGGTCCAACAAAATATATCACTGCACCTTTTACATCAAAAGGCAGCTCTTTGCCGGCATCTAAAAGATCTACCAATCTTTTATGTGCAGCATCACGAGCAGTATAAATAGTACCACTCAAATAAACGATATCACCACTTTGTAATTTTTCAACCGTTTCGTCACTAAGTGGCGTTGTTAAATGATATGTTTTACTCATTTTCTACCCTTATTATATAGTAATATGTGTGTGACGAGAACTATGACACTGAACATTAACAGAAACAGGAAGTGAAGCGATATGACATGGATTAGCTTCTATATGAACAGCCAAAACTGTTTCCGTTCCACCCATACCCATAGTACCTATTCCAAGTTTGTTGAGCTCATCTTTTATAGTTGCTTCCAACTCCGCCATTTCCGGATCATCATTGATAGAACCGATATTTCTAAAAAGAGCGTGCTTAGAAGAGATGACAGCTTTTTCAAAAGTACCACCGATACCAACACCTACAGTAAGTGGAGGACATGGATTTGGTCCTGCATCAGAGATACACTCTCTTACAAAATCAATGACACCCTGCTTTCCGGCAGCCGGAGGAAATACTCTCGCGCGAGAAACATTTTCACTTCCACCACCTTTTGCAGCATACTCGATCTCTATTTTGTCACCCTCAACTATATCAAGATGGATAATAGCTGGAAGGTTATATCCAACCGTATCTTTTAGATTTGCACGGGAAAAAGGTTCACATGTTGAAGCTCTTAAGTAACCTTCAATGTAACCTTTTTCTGTTCCCTCGTTAATAGCGTCTTTTAAAAGACCACCGACAACTTTCACATCAGCACCTATCTTAACAAAAAACACTGCCAAACCTGTATCTTGACAAAGAGGACGAGCTTCTGAAGATGCAATATCTGCATTTTCCAAAAGCTGTTTTAAAACCTCTTTACTTACCGGAGATTTTTCATGCTCATATGCTTCTTTCATAGCATTTAGAGCATCTTCTGGAAGATTGGATGCAGAATATACAATGATATCTCTTACATTTTTCACTATCTCTTCGTATGCAATTTCACGCATATTATTGATCCTCAAAAAAATTGTTTTTGTTTAAAGAGTCGATAAGTTCTTGAACTGATGCACACGAGTTTTTGAACATCTCTTGCTCTTTTTCATTTAATGTTACCTCGATGATCTTTTCAGCACCGTTGGCACCAAGCATAACAGGGACGCCTGAAACAACATCTTTGTAGCCATATTCACCTTCTAAGAAAACTGCACAAGGGTGAATTTGTTTTGTGTCTTTAAGAATTGCATCTACCATGATAGCGGTAGATTTAGCAGGTGCATAATATGCTGAACCCGTTTTTAAATGTCCGACAATCTCAGCACCGCCATGGCGAGTACGATCAACAACTTCATCAATCTCATCTTCACTTAATACATCTGAAAGAGGCACACCTGCTACAGTTGAATATCTTGGAAGAGGAACCATATCATCACCATGTCCACCCATAACTGACGCACGGATTTGACCACCGCCGTATCCAAGTTTTTCTTGGATAAATGCTGCCATACGAGAACTGTCTAAAATTCCCGCCATTCCAATAACACGGCTTCTGTCAAAACCGCTCTCTTTCAGTGCAACATATGTCATAGCGTCAAGTGGATTGGAAACCATTATGATGATAGCATCCGGAGAGTATTTGGCAACACCCTGAATAACCTCTCTTGTGATATTTGCATTGATCATTAAAAGATCATCACGACTCATCCCTGGAAGTCTCGGACTCCCTGCAGTTACAACAACAACATCACAGTTTGTAAGATCTTCCATCCCCTCAGCAACTTTTACAACAGTATGGCTTCTTACCGCAGAAGCAGCTTGAGACATATCCAGAGCCTTACCACGAGCCACATCAATTTTATTGTCACGAAGAATGATCTCATGACAAGAACCAAGCATCGCTAAAGAATATGCTACGGTCGCACCGACATTACCGGCACCTACTATCCCTACTCTTTTTCCTTGCTTCATATACGCTCCTTGATATTTAATATATTGATGTTTTTAGTAAAATACACTTAAACAATGTGTACAATTACACAACACTTAAGTATATTAAAAACATCTTTGAAAGACTTTCGCCTTTTGTATAATACCTTTACAAAAGTTTTATAAAAAAAGAGAAAATACCCTGCACCTGAGTGCAGGATAGATGGTAACGCTATATAGCGTCAATAATTTTGTTTAAAGTAGCAGATGGACGCATCGCTGCTTCAGCTTTTGCATCATCCGGATGGAAATAACCACCAACATCTTTTGGGCTACCTTCTGAAGCTAATAACTCAGAGATAATTGTTTCTTCATTTTCCTCTAAAGCTTTGGCAACAGGAGCAAATTTTTCTGCAAGTTCTGTATTGTCACCTTCTGCAAGAGCTTTTGCCCAATACTGTGCTACAAAAAAGTGAGAAGCTTTATTGTCCGGCTCACCACATTTTCTTGAAGGTGCTTTATCGTTGTCTAGATAACCATCATTAGCAACATCAAGAGCAGCTGTCAATGCAGCAAGTTTTGCATCATTGTTTTTCTGACCGATAAAACGTAAAGATTCAGCAAGTGCCAAGAACTCACCTAAAGAATCCCAACGCAAGTGACCCTCTGCCAAGAACTGATCAACATGTTTTGGAGCAGATCCACCGGCACCTGTTTCAAACAGACCACCACCAGCTAACAATGGAACAATTGAAAGCATTTTTGCAGATGTTCCAAGCTCTAAGATAGGATACATATCTGTTAAGTGATCACGAAGAACATTACCGGTTACAGAGATAGTATCTTTACCCTCACGTACACGCGCATTTGTGTAACGAGTAGCATCAGTTACATTCATGATTTGAATATCTAAACCTGATGTATCATGATCTTTGAGGTATTCATTTACCTTTTTGATCATCTCAGCATCGTGAGCACGGTTTTCATCTAACCAGAATATAGCAGGATTTCCAGTGATGCGAGCACGCTCAACTGCTAAACGAACCCAGTCTTTAATCGGGATATCTTTAGCACGGGACATTCTCCATATATCACCTGCTTCACAATCAAAACTCATCAGTTCGGTACCATCTTCTGCAGTTACAGTTACTTTACCACCTTCTGGAAGTTCAAAAGTTGTCGGGTGAGAACCATACTCTTCAGCTTTTTGTGCCATAAGACCAACATTTGCAACATTACCCATAGTTGTAACATCATACTGACCGTTTTTAACACAATCTGCTACCATCTCTGCATGGAACATTGCATATGTACTGTCTGGAATAACCGCAACACACTCAACAGCATCACCGTTTCTATCCCACTGTTTACCACCTTCACGAACAACAACAGGCATTGATGCATCGATGATCACATCATTGGAAGCATTAAAGTTTGTTGTCCCCTTATCAGAGTCAACCATAGCAATTTTTGGGCTATCAGCATCTACAACAGCTTGAAAAGCAGCTTTGATCTCTGCTTCTTTAGCATGACCGGCGATCTTCTTCTCAATATCAGAAATACCAAGGTTGGCATTTACTTTTAATTCAGCGAATGTGTCTGCATATTTTTCAAATACCGGAGCGAAAAATACTTCCAGTGCATGTCCGAACATGATCGGATCAGAGATTTTCATCATAGTAGCTTTAAGGTGAATAGACCATAAAACACCGTTTGCTTTCGCATCATCAATCGTTTTTTGGATAAATGCTCTTAAAGCTTTTACAGACATAAATGTACCATCAAGTACTTCTTTGTCAAGTGCATCAATAGTAGCTAACTCTTTGCCGTTAAGCGCGATAGTAACTTTTTGAGCTTTATCCATAGTAACTGATTGCTCATTAGCATAAAAGTCACCCTTTCCTTCCATATGTGCAACATACGCTTTAGAGTTTTCAGCAAACGGCTTCAGTCTATGTGGATGTTTTTGTGCATACTTTTTAACAGCTGCTGCTGCACGTCTGTCTGAGTTACCCTCACGAAGAACAGGATTAACCGCAGAACCTAAACATACATTATATTTTGCACGGATAGCTTCCTCTTCAGCATTTGCCGGATTTTCAGGAAAATCTGGAATGTCATAACCTTGACCTTGAAGCTCTGCTATACAATCTTTAAGTTGCCCTATTGATGCAGAAATATTTGGAAGCTTGATTATATTTCCATCTGGTTGCAGTACAACTTCACCAAGCTTTGACAGTTCGTCTTCAGCAAGACCCATCGCAGCAAGAACTCTACCTGCTAGTGATATATCACTAGTAACCACATCTACACCTGCAGCTTTTGTAAAAGCATTAACAATCGGTAGTAACGAATAAGTTGCTAAAGCCGGAGCTTCATCAATTTTAGACCAAATAATTTTTGACATTGTGTGTCCTCGAGTTGATATTTTATTTTTACAGTAGCTAGACTCTATAAAAATTTACAAGATTATAATAACACTAAGATAGGTAATATTTGGTTAGCTCCTATAAACATTTAATTATATTTCTAAAATGTTTCATTTGGTAGCACGCCTTATATTGCGTAAATGTGTAGAATAGTTACACGAGAAATCATGTGTTCCCAACTTGGATTTCATAAAATAGAGATAATCAGTTTTTGCAGGGAATATAGCAGCTCTGATAGCATCAAAGCTCACATTACATATGGGAATTTTCGGAACACCCGAATGTTTATATGTGTTATATATAGATATATCCTCTTTAATGCGCTTTGGTGTCACTTTGATGTGAGAATATTTACCATAATTTAATGTACCGTCCATTTGCAGTTTCATCCCTTTTTTGATTCTATTATATATAACAGAACTCACCAGCGGCATCTCTTGTACATTTGCTGATTCCTTTTGAATGACAGATGCGATTGCTACATATTGAAACCATTTTTTTTCATTATAATTACCAAATAGTTTTTTTGAAAAAGCTTCCATTTGCTTCTGAGAATTTTGCAATAAAATACGAATGAGTTCCTCTTCTGTAATACCAAGTGGGAGCTTGTAAGTATTTGGAACAAGGGCTCCTTCTTTGTACTTAGAGCGAAGATCATATTCTCTTTGCAGTTTATTTCTGTCCAGATTAAGATCTTTTGCCAACTCATCTAAAAATATATGAGTTGTCTCACCCGGTATAAGTGTTACATTTTGAAGTGCTGCTTTTGCAGTGGTAAGTTTATATAAGAAATCTGCTTTTGTACTTCTTGTAGTACCTATATTTATCCATCCGCTTTGAGGTATTCCCATGAGCCTTAACAAGAGTGAATCGAGTTTGCAAACATCGTAATTTTTCTCACGCAATTGTGTTATAATTTGATTTATTGAACCTTGAGGAATATATATCACCTTCGAGGTATCCAGCGGTTTATTTAGGTAGTACATGAACGATAACATAATTATCAATGCAATTTCAAAAATACACTTTATAATAGTAAGTTTTTTATCATTCATATTTATACTACTTTGTGTTATTTTTATACTTCTTCAAAATGGACTTTATCTTGAAAATATATCGGTTGCAAATGTCAAAATCAAGAAATTATACATAAAATGGAATGAAAAACTCAATATCTCAGTTGAAGAAACCTATATTATCAAAAAAAACAGCCAAACGACTACTTCCATAGAGTACAAAACAGTTAAAAAAATCTTCAAAGAACTAATGCTGTTTGATAACTGGTTTGAAAGTATAACGCTACACAAGATCACTTTTAACGATATATCCGGAAGTTTTCGATATGCCTATGGTGAATCGGGTTATCTTATAGCATCATCGCCAGATTTTTCACTCAAAAGTACTCTATCTTATGATGCAAATTTTTTAAATATCAATATAAACAGTTTTAAAGACACTCAACGAAATATTGTCCTCAGTGGCAACATATTGATAAATACTCAGTATCCGGAAGTTATAACATCTCTCAATATAGATATCAATAATGATGCATCCCTTACTCTCTATGCCTATCTTAATCAAAAGAAAGTTTTTTATACACTGGAGTCTTTGAAAAACATTACAGATATACAACACATCATAAACCTTTTTGCTCTTGATGAAGCTGTTAAATACTGGGCATATGATGCCATTGATATGTCAAATGCGACACTCAAGAGTGCTCACGGGTGGCTGGAATATGAAAAGATAAATGAGGCGTATAAAAACATATATATAAAAGCGCTCGTCAATGACCTTAACTATACATATAATAAAGATGTTGATGCGATACACTCCAAATATACAATCTTGGAGTTTAAAAGAGGAATATTGTTTATTTATCCAAAAGAGGCATATACATATGATCTTTATTTGGACAGAAGCTGGCTCAAAATTGACTTTACACAAAAAGAGGAACTTTTAACTTTAGAACTTTTGTTTAAAGGTGTTGTCAACAAGGACCTTCTGCACCTGCTTAGTACATATCAGATAAACCTCCCCTTTGTGCAAAATACGGGAAGCGTTGATACAAGCTTAAAAATTCTCGTGAATTTAAGAACTATAGATGTTACAGCTAAGGGTGATTTTTTTACACAAAGTGCCAATTTTACTTACTTGGGACTTGATCTTGATATAAACAATGCCTATGTATCACTCAACAACTACGATGTTACTATTAAAGATATGTATGTCAAATATAAAGATATTATGAGCAGTACGGTAAATGTAACATTTGACGCAAAAAAATCTGCCGGAGTTATTGACTTTAACATTGAAGATATCTCCTTTAAAGAGCTCGATCTGCGCTTAGAGCCATACAACGAACCTTTACATGCAGTATATAGGATTGACAAAGGAAGCGACACCATTACGATTGATCGATCACACTGGAAATTTAAAACCATAGATCTTAGCGTTGATCCAATGAATGTAAAATTTGATCTTGATACACTCAAAGCAGAGATCCCAGGCACTTATGTTCAGGCAAAAAATATGGGTTCAGCCTATGTTTCAGGGGATGCTCTTTTAAAGCCTCTTCATATCGATCTTGATGTTGATGTTTTAAAGTTTTCCCATAGCGGTATAAAACTTTCAGATACAAATGCTCCTTTAAAGTTTGTATATGACAAAAAGGTAATGATATCCTCAAAAAATGACACACGGTTTATGATAGACAATCTGGAGTATATTCTTGAAAAAAGCACGCTTAGCATACAAAACAACCATCTCAATATAAAACAAAGTGCATTGCAAATCGGAAACATACTCAAAACAGATCTCAGTGGAGTCTATGATTTTAACAATGACACAAGCGCAATTTATTTAAATAATCTAAACATAGAAAATCAAAATCTGGGTGAGATCTTCTCAAACATCAACCAAACAACACTGCAAATGCAATATAAAAATAAAAATCTAACACTCCATTCCAAAGAGTTCGATATAGATTATATACTCAATGACAAGTCATGGAAGTTACAATTCAACTCTTTAAACACAATAGCCAAGCAGTCAAAGATTTTAAATGATTACAATCTGAGTGAGGGTAATTTTACACTCTATAAAAATGTATATAATGATCATATCCATTTTGATGCTGATATCATTTATCCTTATCATTTTCTTGTAGAAGATGATGAACCTCTCAAAGAATATCATATAAATGGAACGTATGGCAATACCATAAACCTTACCGTAAACAACTCAGTTGATGTAAATATCAGCAAAAACATTCATATCTCTGCAAATAAGGTTGGAGTAAATATTAACGATGTCGTAAAATTTTTCAATGATAGAAACGGGACAAACTCTTCTAAATCAAAAAAACAAAATATTATTCTCAATGCGAAAAACAGCTATATATTTGTAAGCAAAAACAGACATATTATCTCTGATACCATCGATCTTCAGTACTATAACAACATTACAACAGCTCAATTAAGATACAAAGAAGGGAGTGCCGGGTTTGAGCTGGAAAATGACACCTTCCATCTTCATGGAGATAAATTCAATGATACTTTTATGGAAAATCTTTTTGCCCTTTCCAAGTTTAAAAATGGCTCCTTGGCGTTTTCTATGCAAGGGAGTACTCAAGAGTATGAAGGTGTTTTTTATGTAACAGACACTATCATACTTGACTACAAGGTTTTAAACAATATTTTGGCATTTGTAAACACCATCCCCTCTTTAGTGACTTTTTCACTTCCAGGCTATAACACGCATGGTATGGCTGTAAAAGATGCATATATGCACTTTAAAGCTAAAAACAATGTGTTTGAGATCTCAGATATATATATAGACTCAAAAGAACTTGATATACTCGGACGGGGAAGTGCAAACTTCAATACAAACACAATCGATCTACAGCTCAACCTCAAAACAGATCTTGGAAGCAGTATCTCAAAAATACCTGTTGTAGGCTACATTTTACTCGGTGATGATACAGTCTCAACTACGCTAAAGATCACAGGAGCACTAGAAAATCCTAAAGTAGAGTCATTGATTGCAGAAGATATTATTGTAGCTCCACTCAATATTATTAAACGAACCTTTTTGCTTCCTTACCACCTTATTACAGGTGAATAAGAAGTTTTACTATTCGTTTCTTAAAACGGTTAGTATATCTACTTCACTCGCTTTTTTTGCAGGATAATATGCTGAAGCGATGACAATGAGAAAAGCCCCCGTAATAATCAAAAAGAAATCCTGCATACTTAGATCAAGCGGTAAGGTTGTTGTAGGATATACATCTTTTGGAAGAGAGACTATATCAAAGGTGCTTAATATCCAAAGACCACTCATACCAAAAAATATACCTGCGGCGATGCCACCGATACCAATCACAATACCCAGATACAAAAATACTTTTTTAATCTCAGCTGTTGTTGCACCTAAAGAGAGTAGTAGTGCTATTTCACTTCTCCTGTTCATAACTGTCATCAAAAGCGAGGAGATGATGTTAATGGCAGCAATAAGAATAATAAGCATCAATACAATAAACAAAGAAGCTTTTTCAAGCTCAAGAGCCGCGAAGAAATTTACATTATCTTCCCACCATCCCTTTACCGTAACACTGATTGGAAGTTCTTTTTTGATCTTGAGCAGATCAGCTTCCGGATTTGCCGAATAGATATGGATACCGTCATACTGATTTGCAGGTATATTGAGTACCTTTTGTAAAGAGGTAATGGTTGTATAGCTGTAGGCTTTATCATAGGCCGAGAGACCCGAATCAAAAAAACCTTTAATTTTAAAACGTTTTATCTTTGGAGTAACAGAGAGTCCACCCGGCTCAACATGAGTAAAAATATACATAAGCTTGTCATCTATATAGAGATTGAACTCATCTTTGAGCGATTTGCCTACGAGCACATCAAACTTCCCAATATGGCGATCTGTAATCGCCTTGGCTACAATACTGTTCACCTTGGCTTCATCCTCAAGATTTACGCCAAAAAGATAACCCCCTTCGAGTTTAGTACCGCTTCTTGCCATAACAGAGGATTGTACATATGGACTAAATTGAAGCTCTGGAAATTTTATTTGTAAGTCTATAAGAAGATTGTCATTTACAGCACCGTAAAACTTTGGTATAACTGTTAAAGGGTAGTTCATAATTGTCAGTTTTTTCTTAAACTCTTTGTCAAAGCCATTCATAAGCGCCATGGCTATTATGAGAACCATAACACCCAAAGAGATTCCTAAAAAAGCTAAAAGAGCAGATAAAAAGATAAAAGGCTGTTCATTATCAAAGCGCAAAAAGCGCTTTACGAGATAAGGTACGAGTGACTGTTTCAAGAAGCAAAAACACCTTTTTTAGGTCCACTTTTTCCACAACACTGCTTGTATTTTTTACCACTTCCACAAGGACAAGGATCATTTCTTGCTATTTTTTTTGTAAGCATTGCTTCATCGATGTCATCATCATCTGCATGGTTTAATTTCATTGCTGCTTCATCAAGTTTTCTTTGCATCTCCATTTGTTCAGCCATTTTTCTAGCTTCCTCTTCCGGAGATTCCATTTGAAAACGGATAATCTGAAGTGTTCTGATGGTGTTAAATCTGATATCATTAACAAGCTCAGAGAAAAGGTTAAAACTCTCTTTTTTATATTCAACAAGAGGATCTTTTTGATTGTATGCACGTAAACGGATACCTGTTTTCATTGTATCCATAGCATACAAATGCTCACGCCAAGCACTGTCAAGCTCTTTAAGGTAGAGTTCTCTTTCGATCTCATGACGTACCTCTTCTTCAACAACACTCATTTTTTCATCATAAGAATCTTTAACGATTATTATTAACTTCTCAAGTAACTCTTCATAATCAAGACCACTCAATTCTTCAGAATCGATATCAAGATTCATCTGTTCTTTAACTACTTCACATACTTTCTTTATGTTGAAGTCCTCTTTCGTTCCACCATCGAAAATATCACAGTTGTTTAGCAAATTTTCTATATATTCAGCTCTGTTTTCTTCAATTTTGGCACCAATATCGTACTCTTTGTCTAAAAGTTGATTTCTAAATTTATAAATGATCTTTCTTTGTTCGTTAGCTACATCATCATATTCAACAATCTGCTTACGCCCTTCATAGTGCATGTTCTCAACTTTTTTCTGAGCTTTTTCTACTGCACGTGTAACCATTTTTGATTCTATATATTCACCATCTTCAACACCAAGACGTTCCATAATGGATTTGATCTTATCACTTCCAAAAATACGAAGAAGATTATCTTCAAGTGAAAGATAAAACTGTGTAGTACCTGGATCACCCTGACGACCTGAACGTCCACGTAATTGGTTATCTATACGACGGTTTTCGTGTCTTTCAGTTCCGACAATATAAAGCCCGCCAAGATCTCTTACTTCATCACTCACTTTTATATCAACACCACGACCTGCCATGTTTGTGGCAATAGTAACAGCACCCTTGGCACCTGCATGTTTAATGATCTCACCCTCTTGCTCATGGTTTTTTGCATTTAAAACCGTATGCGGGATCTTTTCACGTTTAAGTATCTCATGTAACACTTCTGATTTCTCAATTGAAGCTGTACCAATAAGTACAGGTTGCCCCGTTTTTGAAAGAGACTTTACAGTATCTATAACTGCCAAGAACTTTTCATCTTCTGTTTTATAGATCAGATCATTAAGATCTTGTCTCGCAATAGGGATATTTGTGGGAATAGAGATAACATCAAGATTATAGATCTGAGCGAACTCTGTTGCTTCTGTTTGAGCAGTACCGGTCATACCCGCTAGCTTATCATACATTCTAAAGTAGTTTTGGAAGGTGATATCTGCTAGAGTTTGCGTTTCCTCTTTTATCTCAACGCCCTCTTTTGCTTCTAGTGCCTGGTGAAGACCCTCAGAAAAACGGCGCCCCTCACTTAAACGCCCCGTAAACTCATCAACGATAACAATCTCGCCATTGTTTACAACATAGTCAATATCTATCTCAAAAAGATAGTTTGCTTTCAGCGCCTGATCAAGTGCATGTGGCAGTGAAGAGTTCTCAGGAGAGTAAAGGTTCTCAACACCAAAAAGCTCTTCCGCTTTTCTAATTCCCTCTTCTGTAATGAGGATCACTTTATCTTTTTCATCTACAGTAAAATGCTCATCTTTTGTCAGCTGCAGAGCAATTTTATTTGCATCAGCATAATCTTGCATTTTTCTGTTTGTGGGACCGGAAATAATAAGAGGAGTTCTCGCCTCATCAATCAAGATAGAGTCCACTTCATCAACGATGACAAAGTTATGGTTTCTTTGCACCATATTTTCAGCAGAGTAACTCATATTGTCTCTTAGATAATCAAAACCAAACTCATTGTTAGTTCCATACGTTATATCGGCAGCATAGGCTTCTTTTTTTGCTTGAATATCTTCCATGTTGTCTGTAACGGTACCTATTGAGAATCCCAAAAAGTTATAAAGAACACCCATCTCTGTAGCATCTCTTTTTGCAAGGTAGTCATTTACTGTTACCAGGTGCACACCTTTGCCTGTCATTGCATTGAGTGCGATCGCAAGTGTTGCAACGAGTGTTTTACCCTCACCTGTTTTCATCTCTGCGATCCTGCCCTCATGCAGAACCATACCACCTATAAGCTGTACATCAAAGTGTCTCATCTCCAATACACGTTTACTAGCCTCTCTTGTTATTGCAAAAGAGTCTTCCAACACTTCATCTAAAGTTTTTTCTTCATGTAACACACTGTCTTTTAATTCCAAAAATGAAGCTTTAAGTTCATCATCACTTAAAGCCTCATATTTGCTCTCAAGAGCGTTTATCTTTTTAACTCTTTTATAATACTTTTTTAACTCACGATCATTTGTAGTACCAAAAATTTTACCCATTAATGCTTGTAGCATTCTCAACCTTATAGAATGGCACCGATTATAGAAGCTATAGGGCACCAAAGAAATATGCGCCATTCTATCATACAAAAAATAATAATTTGCATAAATTATAAAATATATAAAGGCTTCCTCTGTTATAATTTCCGCCCAAAGGAAAATAAATGAAATATATATTTACACTTCTGATATTATTTACGCAAATATTTGCATATATTGACTCTATCAACTCTTTTGAAGCCGATTTTACACAAAGTGTTACAGATGAAAAAAAGAAGGTTTTAAGCTATAGCGGACATATCATAGCATCAAAGCCACAAAATGCACTTTGGAAGTATAGTACACCTATAAAAAAAGAGATCTATATCAATGCTTTTAATGTTACCGTTATTGAACCAGAAATTGAACAGGTCATCATAAGAAAACTTGAGTCAAACTTTGACCTTTTCAACATGATAAAAAATGCAAAACAGATAGACAAAGAAACATATAAAGCATTTTACAAAGATTCAGAGTTTATTATCACTATAAAAAACGATATGATAGAGAGTATCTCTTATTTGGATGAGTTTGAGAATAGTGTAAAAATTGTTTTTACACATCAAAAACAAAATGAGGTGATTGATCCGGAAGTTTTTATGCCAAAGATCCCTATAGATTTTGATGTGATTAGAGACTGATTATTTAAGCTTTAAAGAGGGCTTACCCAAAAAGAACCCTTGTGAATACTCTATCCCCAACTCTTTAATCGTATCATAGTCTTGCGGATTTTCCACATGCTCAGCAATGGTTTTCATCCCGCTTTTTTTTGCAAAGTCAACAATACTTTGAACTATAATCTTATTAACTTCATTTTTTGCAATCCCCCGAATAAAACTTCCATCTATTTTAAGAAACTCAGCTTCAAGGTCAAACATACGGTTGTAAGTAGATTTATCTGAACCAAAATCATCTATGATAACATGAAAACCTTTCTCTTTTAAGGAAGTTATCTGTTCATCTATTTCAAGTGATTTTGAGAAAATAATATCTTCAACTATCTCCAAATATACTCTATTTGGATCAATATTGTACTTCTCACATTTATATACTAAAAAAGATTCCAAATAAGACTCATGCAGATCATGCATACTAATATTGAGTGAAAAATTATATTCATTGTCTTGAAAAACTTTAAAAGATTTATCTATCACCGTTCTTGTTATTTGTGTTATCAAACCAACCAGTCTCGCGCTGTGGATAAACTTGCTGGCATCAACGAGTTTGTTGTTATCATCCATAAGTCTGCACAACACTTCATAGTGCTTTATGCCGGAGTCGCTGTTGTTGATAATAGGTTGATAATAGGTAAAAATTTTATCATCATCAAAAGCTTTTTTTAATATTTCAATCCAATAAAGGCTCTCTTTTTGCTCTTTCATATATTCGGACATCGGTGAGTATACGGTGATTTGGTTGCCACCAAAATATCTAGACTCTTTGGAAGCATATTTTGCATTAATAAAGAGCTGTTTTCCTTTTCCTCTGTCTATACCTATAGAAAAGACTACGCTATGAGAATAGGTATCAAACTCTACGGGAGCTTCTTTGAAAAGTGCCTGTATCTGTCTTGCCAGAAGTATATCCTGATCTTTTGCCGGATCATCCAAAAGTATAACAAACTCATCAGCAGTTATATGAAACACTTCAGCATTCTTTGGCAAAAAAAGACCGAGTCTTTTAGCACACTCGATAAGAAGTTTGTTTGCCTTGGCCATGCCGTAAATGTTGTTGATAAAATCAAAATGATCTATATTAATATAGATAAGAGATTGAACATTATCGTCTATTGCACTGTTGAGAGCATATTTACTTGGTAGTTTTGTAAGTTCATGAATATTTCTGTTTATTTGTATGTTTTGTGTAAAAAGCTTGATTTTATCATTAAGTTTTTTTTCATTGACCATAAAGCGACCTATACGCTTTCTTTCATACATTAGATCCTGATTGAGCTTCTCAAGTTCAGGCTCCAAATAGTTCCTGTCATGTAAAAGCTTTGAAGCTATAGAGATTATTTCATCTAAAAGTTCCGATGCGGTAAAAGGCTTTTGTATGACAGAAGAGATATTGCGTTTATATATATCTATGATATCTTTTTGGCTTAACTCTTTTGTCGTAACTATGATATTTTGAAATGTATCGATACGATAAAGATTATCAAGAAGTTGATACACACTCATAACACTAGAAGCAGAGTCTATAATAATCAGATCATAGTTGTTTATTTTGGCATAAGAGAGCCCGACTGTAGCATTTTCAGCATCATCTACTCTTAAAAAAACTTGCTTTAAAACCTTGGTAACACTAGAGAGTACTTTGTAATCTTCATCAATATACAAAAGTGAAAGTTTGCTTGTTATAGGTATAATCTCTTTTAACTCTATCATCAATCTTCCTCATGCTAAAGCTATTCTAGCGTAATAGAATTAAAAATGTTATAAAAAGTGGAGTTGTATGGAAGTTTAGGAGTAAAAAAGGAAAAATCCTTTTTTACATGGAAGATTATCCCAGTTTATACTCTGGAATAAGATTGAAGTTAAGATATTTATAGATATCTTCCTCTTTACCACCAATTTTCTTAGGAACAATGTTAAGATATTCCTCTTTTGTCGGTAAATATCCAAGCATTGCACACACTGCTGCAAGTTCAGCAGAACCAAGGTAAACTTGAGCACCTTTACCCAAACGGTTGTCAAAGTTACGAGTAGATGTTGAGAAAACAACAGCATTATCAGCAACACGTGCCTGATTACCCATACATAGTGAACATCCAGGGATCTCTGTTCTAGCGCCTGCAGCACCAAATAGAGCATAGTAGCCCTCTTCTGTAAGTTGTTTCTCATCCATTTTAGTCGGAGGACATACCCACAAACGAGTTGGAACAGCACCCTCACCTTTGAGAACTTCACCAAGTGCACGGTAGTGACCGATATTTGTCATACAAGAACCTACGAATACTTCGTTGATAATATGTGGACGTTTAGGATCAGCTAAAACCTCTGTTAAAGTTGCAACATCATCCGGATCATTAGGACAGGCTAAGATAGGCTCTTTGACTTCATTGAGATCTATCTCAAGAACAGCGGCATATTCAGCATCAGCATCCGCTTCCATAAGAGTTGGGTTTGCCAACCACTCATTCATTTTTTCAATTCTTCTAGCGATAGTACGATTATCTTCATAGCCGGCATCGATCATAGACTGAAGAAGCACAACATTTGATTTTAAGTACTCAATCACTGGCTCTTTGTCTAACTTAACAGTACAAGCAGCAGCAGAACGTTCAGCAGAAGCATCAGAAAGCTCAAATGCTTGCTCAACTTTAAGATCAGGAAGACCCTCAATTTCTAAAATGCGGCCGGCAAAAATATTTTTCTTACCTTTTTTCTCAACTGTTAAAAGACCCTCTTTGATCGCTTTATGCGGGATAGCATTAACAAGGTCACGAAGAGTGATACCCGGTTGCATTTCACCCTTAAAACGTACAAGAACAGACTCTGGCATTGTAAGAGGCATAGAACCTGTTACACCGGCAAATGCAACAATTCCAGAACCACCAGGGAAAGAGATGCCTATTGGGAAACGTGTATGGCTATCCGCACCTGTACCGACAGTATCTGGAAGTACCATTCTGTTTAACCAAGAGTGGATCACCCCATCACCCGGACGTAAAGCAACACCTGAACGGTTAGAGATAAAGTCAGGAAGCGTGTGGTGCATTTTTACATCAGACGGTTTTGGATATGCCGCTGTATGACAAAATGACTGAAGTACCAAATCAGCATTGAACCCAAGTGCAGCAAGCTCTTTAATCTCATCACGAGTCATAGGACCTGTTGTATCTTGAGAACCAACAGTACTCATCTCAGGCTCTACATACATACCCGGACGAACACCTTCTAAACCAGATGCTTTACCAACCATTTTTTGTGCTAAAGTGAACCCTTTGCCGTTATCTTCTGGTTGCTCAGCTGTTAAAAAGATATCAGTAGCAGGCATACCCAGTACTGAACGAGCTTTAGAAGTAAGACCACGACCAATGATAAGTGGGATACGTCCACCGGCACGAACTTCATCAGTGATCGTGTTAGGGTTCAGTTTAAATGTCGCTATACACTCACCATTTTTATGAGCTTCACCTTTATACGGATAAATATCAATAACATCACCCATCTCCATCTTGCTTACATCAAGCTCTAATGGAAGTGCACCTGAATCTTCAGAAGTTGCGAAGAAGATAGGAGCAATGATGCCACCAAGAACAACACCGCCTGTACGTTTGTTTGGAACACCCGGAATATCTTCACCCATATGCCATTGAACAGAGTTTATACCAGATTTACGAGAAGAACCGGTACCTACAACATCACCGACATACGCAACAGGGTGACCTTTTTCTTTTAACTTTTTGATCGTACCGATTGGGTCATCCATCTTAGCTGTAAGCATAGAGTTTGCATGAAGTGGAATATCTGAACGTGTAAATGCTTCAGAAGCAGGTGAAAGGTCATCAGTATTGGTCTCGCCATCTACTTTAAATACCGTTACAGTAATTTTTTCAGCAAGTTCAGGTTTTGCAGTAAACCAATCAGCATTCGCCCATGAGGTCATAACTTCAGTTGCAGCTGCGTTACCTGCTTTATGCAACTCTTCAACATCATTAAACGCATCATATACAAGAAGTGTATGAGAAAGAGCTTCAATAGCTGCTGCGACAACTTTATCATTGTTTGAGCTTAACGCATCAATCAAAGGTTTTACATTGTATCCGCCAAGCATCATTCCTAGCATAGAAACAGCCTGCTCAGGAGCAATACAAGAAACACTTACCTTCTCTGCAGCCACATCATTTAAAAATGCCGCTTTTACGTATGCTGCATCATCAACACCTGGAGAAACACGGTTTGTCAACAGCTCCAACAATTCATCTGTACAATCTGTTTTGATTAACTCAATCAACTCTGCTGTTTGCTCAGCTGAAAGTGGTAAAGGAGGTACACCCAGTGCTTCTCTCTCAGTAACATGTGCTTTATAGTCTTCAATAAATCCCATAGTGATTCCTGTTTATAAATTTGCTAGGATTATATCTAAATATAGTTTCTAGTTTTTGTCTATGTTACTTATGTAAACACTAATATTTCATTTTGTAAAAAATATGTTTACTTTAGTAACATCATATATCTTGTGTTATTTATTGATCTAAATATTTCTTCTTTGCAGTTCTTGCTCTATCAGCTCTCTTTGAGGTCCACGATAATTAGCCTTCATCCATACTAGATAGCTCTCGGGGAGATCAGATATTCTCATACCTTTATATTTTCCAAAATCAATCTTTTCATCTGTTGTGTTTATAACTATCTTTTCTTCAGATACACTCTCAATGGCACTATGTTGCACAAGAGTCTTGAACTCTTCAAAATTGAGCTTCTTCTGAATAACAAAAGTGTATGTTTGAAAATCAAACACCCCTTTTCTTTGGCTGACAAAAAGCTCTATTTTTTGGATATCTTCCACAGAAAGCTTTTCAAGGTTGACAATATGCACGCTAAAGGAGTTTGCGTGTTGTGTAAAAATAAAGTGTGCTTTTTGACTTGACATATTATCTATAGAATCTCACGAATACCTTTTGCATTTGGAGCTGAGAGTATCCCCTCTTGTTCTAGCTGCTCTATCACTCTGGCTGAACGGTTGTAACCTATTTGAAGTTTTCTTTGTAGGTAGGATATAGATGTTTTTCTGTCACTAAGCACAACACTCTTGGCTTCTGAGAAAAGAGGGTCCAATTCCTCATAGTTCTCTGAGGAGGCACTGTTTGATTCATTTTCCTCAACCAAAAAACTTTTGTCATAGTTTGGCTCTCTTTGACTTTTGATAAACTCTACAATTTTCTCTATCTCCTGTTCTGTAGCCCAAGGAGCATGTAAGCGCACAAGCGCAGGAGCCCCGGGAGGGGTAAAGAGCATATCACCACGCCCTAGAAGTGACTCTGCTCCCATTTGATCTAAAATGATTTTACTATCTATTTTTTGCCCTACTCTATAGCTTATTCTCGATGGAAGATTCGCTTTTATGAGTCCAGTAACAACATCTACCGATGGTCTTTGAGTAGCAACTATGAGGTGGATACCGCAAGCTCGTGATTTTTGTGCCAGTCTTGCTATGGAATACTCAACATCTTTGCCGCTTGTCATCATCAAGTCTGCAAGCTCATCTATAATCACAACCATATACGGAAAGTGTTCTCCCCCCTCTTTCTTTATTTTTTCATTGTAGTTCTCAATATTTTTCGTTCTGGTCTCTGCCATGAGTTCGTAACGTCTTTCCATCTCTGAAACCATATTGTTGAGTGCCACTATGGCTTGTTTTGGTTTGGTGATCACAGGAGTGAGCAGATGAGGAATATCGTTATATGTAGAAAATTCCAGCATCTTTGGATCAATCATGAGAAGTCTTAACTGATCAGGTGAATTTTTATATAAAAGTGAAAGTATCATTGCATTGATTCCCACACTTTTTCCACTTCCGGTTGTTCCGGCGATAAGCAGATGTGGCAGTTTTTTGAGATCAGTTACAAAAGGTTTTCCGACTATATCTTTTCCAAGTACAATGGTAAGTGGTGAAGATGCTTCTTTAAAGAGCTTAGAGTCAAGAAGCTCTCGCAGATAAATGGTATCAACTGTTTCATTTGGTATCTCGATACCTACAACATCTTTACCCGGAATCGGCGCTTGAATACGGATGGTTTCTGCTGAGAGTGCCATTGCAAGATCATCTTGCAGATTGAGTATTTTACTTACCTTTACATTTGCAGCCGGTTTAAACTCAAATGTTGAAACTACTGGACCGGCATAGGTACGAACCACATCTCCATCTATTTTAAAGTGTGCAAGTTTTTCTATGAGATAGCGTATCTTATCATCAAGTTCACTTTCATCTACACTGTGGGCTTTTAGCTCTGGTTTTTGTAGAAACTTGGTCGATGGCAAAGTAAAGTTTTTTGGCTTTTCCACTTCCCCTTTTTCTATGCTCTCTAAAAGTTTTGTATTTTCTTCAAGTTCATCTACTATAAGGGCGTTTTTTTGTTCTTTAACTTGAGAGGCAAGCTCTAAAATATTATGTGGTTTTGTTGATTCTTCTTGTTTCGTTTGAAGCTCTTTAGGCTCAGTGCTTTGGGGTGTCTCTTCTTGAACAACTTCATTTTGCTCTTTTTTTCTCAAATACGCAGGCGTGTCGTACTCATCTTCTAGTGCTGTGTTGATTTCAAAATACTCTTGTGTTTTTTTATTTTCAATCACTGTTGATTGATCTTGTTCCACATACAGGGCATCACTGTTTTGTACTTTTTCCTTTGGTTTTGACATTTTGTTTTTTACTCCGGATGAAAAGCCTTCGAGGAGTTCATGGGTGCTTTTATCCAAAATAATGACTACAGATACAAGTGTGATAATCACCCAAAATATCCATAAGCCAAAACTTCCAATATAAGGCGCTAAAAAGTCCACAAAATCAGCACCTATTTTACCTCTAAATTGATTTTCTACAAGGAGTGCCTGTGCTAAGAGTGCTGAGAACAAAAGTAAAAAAGAGGCCATAATAACCTCTGCTTTTCTAGCGTCAAAACGAGGGTTTTTATAGAGAAAGTACAAAGGAATAAGAAGCAATAACAGATAAATAAAAGAGATATAACCAAAATACTGATGATTATACGATGCAAATGTAGCACCGTAACTTCCAATGATACCGCTATCACCCAATATGGTTGCAAAACCAAGGTATATAAATACGCCAAAAAGTATAATAAAAACAGTTTCTTTCAAATTAAGAGACCTTTAAATGTAGATAGTTTAAAAAAAGAAGTATAGCCAAAAATGTTCCATAAGATTATATTTTTGGCATTTTGCAAAGTTAAACTATAAATAATTCACTAAGCTTAATTTTGATGTTTTACCAACAGTTGAAAGCATTGCTTCATAGTTTAAATTGAGCTGGGTAAGTGTTAAAGACGCTTCTGCCAAGTCCGTATCGATAACAGAAGAACGAAGTGTTTTTGTACTGATCTCCAATAGTTCTGTTCTTTCTATTGATCTAGAAAGAGAGTTTGACTGTGCACCAACATAGGAGTGTGATCTAAATACATGATCTTGCAGATCATCCATTTTTGAGATAGCGTTTTCTATACCGACGTTTCTCACATCACTGCTTGTGCTGTCTGGATAAAGGTTATGATTTTCTACTGCTGTTATCATCTCATCAAGACTTTTGAAAAAGTCGGTTTTTGGATCACGTATGGTAAGTGCATTGTTTGTGTTAAAAGTCATTACAGAAGCATCTGCAGTGATATCCCCACTATTTGTATCATACAGTGCCATTGTTGCCTTAGTATCTGTTGTGTTGTACTCTTCAAACTGAATTTTTCCATCATAACTTAGGTAGGTCTTTGCATTGAACTTTGAATCATACACGGCTTTGTCATAGTCTGTATCGGTATTTGTTGTGGCGGGAATATTTCCGGTTGCTACCATATTTATAACATCCATAAGTTGCTGGTAGGTCATCTCATCTGCATCGACCGCTTTTCTACCTGCCGTATCCATATCATAAATATTATAGTTTGTTACTCCACCATCAAGTGAAAATGTTGAACCACCGTTGAGTGTACTTTTTAGATCTATTTGCACATCATAGGCAACACCGCTTATGTCAGTTCCTGAGAGTGTAAACTGAGTGCCATCAAGAGTACCGGCGTTACCTTGTGAGAGGTCTGCGACTTCTGAAAGTTTGGTAGAGTTTGTTGCAAAAGCGTTTGTTCCTCTGCTTATTTGAGGTGATGAGGAAGAGAGTTGTGCACCATCCTTGCTAAACTGCGTTCTGTCATAAAGAATGCCGTTGATATTTGTAGCAGCTCCCGAAGCGGGATCAAGAGGAGACACTACAAACTCTTTGACATAAAGATTTGGATTTACTGCCGTACTTGTACCGTTGATGATTCTGTCAAAATTGTTTTCCCCATCATCAAGATCATCAAGCACTGTGACATCCGCTGCTGCTCCACCACTTAAGTCTGTCGCACCAACCATATGAAAATCAAGTTTACTAGAACCGTTTAGCTTATCGTGGACTACTATTTCACCACTGCCGTTAAGTGCGACATTGACAATATCAAGGTCTGGCGTGTTTCCATATGCATCACCGATTCTGCTTAAAAGAGCATCTACACTTTCATCATCTCGCATAGAAAACTTTTCATTAAATGCCGTGCCGTCACTCTTAGTGCCTCTTAAATAAAAAAAATGTTTGGAGTTAACAGTATCTATATTATTGTCACTATCACCCATGAGACCACGGATAGTTCCACCACTATCAAGTGGAATGGGGCTTCCTTGAACATTTGGATCTGTAAAGTCAGGGTATTTTTTTGTCATATCATAATTGACAACATTACTGCTCACTTCTCTGTTTACAAGAACCTCTTCACCTAAAAAAAGTTCCGCACCTGTAAGATTGTACTGTTGTTGTACACCTGAACCCAAAAAAGCATTTAACGGTTCATCATTTCCCTGATAAACCCCATTGTCATCAATAGGTTTAGTATCGATAGCTGAACCGGAAAAAAGATACTGCCCGTTTATCGATGAATTTGCCAAGCTCTTAAAGTGATCTTCGAGTCCTCTAAGCTCTGAAGCAATCGAGTCAAGGGAAGTGTCATCATGAGTTCCGTTTGCAGCTTGAACAAGAAGTGTTCTCGTTCTATTCATAGTATCTTCAAAGTCATTTAAAATAACATCTGTCTGGTTCGAGATCTTATATGCACTATTGGCACTTTGTTTCACTTCTGAAAGAGAGGCTATTTCATTATCGAGTCTCATTGTTTCGGTAAAAGTTGAAATATCATCTTTTGCATACTGAATCTGCAATCCAGAAGCGATCTGCTTATTTACATCAAAAAGATCCTTGCTTAGCTGTGAACTGTTTTGACCATATAAACTTTTGTAGTACATGCTCGATGTTATTCTCATAACGCACCTCCATATGCTGTTACAACATTATTGCCAAATAAAAGCAATAAAAGTTCCATGTTGCATTATCGGCAAAATGTTATTTACTTTTAAGTATCCAACAGGTGTATCTATATTAATATCAATCTATCTTGATATATTTATGCTATAATTTCAAAATATCAAAACAAGGTAGTGCAATTATGGATATCTTTCTTAAAACAGTAGGCTCCATCAATGATGAAACGAGACTGCGAATACTTCGATTTATCAATGAAAACACTGAAGTATGTGTTTGTGATATTGAAAACTCATTTAATATGATTCAGTCACGCATCTCAAGACACCTCAAGATTTTAAAAGAAGCAGGTTTTTTAAAAGTTGAAAGAAAAGGTCGCTGGGCTTATTATAGTGTACGTTCTCCACTTGATAGGTTTAGACAGAGTATTTTACAAGAGATAGGCTATTTAGAATTAGATATACCGAAATTAGAAAAGGATTGTAAAAATGGATAAAAAAGTTTTAGTTATGTGTACGGGAAATAGTTGTAGAAGCATCATAGGAGAAGCACTTATAAATGCTAAACTTGATGGGGTTCAAGCATATAGCTGTGGTGTTGCTCCAAGTGGAAAAGTAAATCCCAATGCAAAGAAGATATTAGAACAAAACAATATCTGGAGTGATGATTATCACTCTAAACATTTAGATTCTTTGCTAGATATAGATTTTGATTTGGTTGTAACAGTATGTGACAACGCAAATGAAACGTGCCCTATGTTTCCTAAAAAAACAAAAGTTATCCATGTTGGTTTTGAAGACCCCGATGGAAAAGAGTTTGATGCATTTGTAGAGACATACAAAGAGATAGAAAAGATTTTACTGCCAAAGGTAAGAGATGCTCTTAGCCAGTAGTATATTTCTTATCACCCTGCTCTTTGTTATCTGGCAGCCTCGTGGACTGCAAATCGGCACAACCGCTGTTGTCGGTGCTCTTGTAGCTTTTAGTTTGGGTGTAGTTAGCTTTAGTGATCTTTTTATCGTTTGGGATATTGTGTGGGATGCTACGCTTGCTTTTGTAGGGATTATTATCCTTTCTCTTGTTCTTGATGAGATTGGCTTTTTTGAATGGTGTGCTCTTAAAATGGCAAAACTCTCCAACGGCAATGGAAGGAAAATGTTTGTTTACTCCATCCTTTTGGGCGCTTTAGTTTCTGCACTCTTTGCAAATGATGGTGCTGCACTTATACTTACTCCTATTTTACTTGCTAAAATGAAAATTTTAAAGCTTAATGCTAAAACAATCCTGGCATTTTTACTTGCCGGTGGATTTATAAGTGACAGTGCGTCTCTTCCATTTGTGTTTTCAAACCTTACAAATATTGTGACCGCAAACTATTTCAGTATAGGTTTTGTAGAGTATCTCTCCAATATGTATGTTCCCTATATTGTGAGCGTTGCAGTTACCATAGTTGTTCTTCTGGCACTTCTAAGAAAAGATATACCAAAAACTGTAGATATCAACCTCCTTAAAGATGCTAACAGCGTCTTAAAAAACAAAACGCTCTTTTACTTTTCTTGGGCTTTTTTAGCTCTCCTTTTAGCAGGATACTTTATAGGTGATGCGTACAATGTCCCTATCTCTGTTTTTGCTCTAGGCGGTGGTGTTGTCTTTTTGATTATAGCGACACTGTTTAAAACTGTTGAGCCGATTCATATCATCAAAAATGCACCATGGCAGGTTGTATGGTTCTCTTTAGGTCTTTACATAGTTGTTTATGGTCTTAAAAATGCAGGGCTTACAGAGTATCTAACGATTTTCTTAAACCACTTAAATGATCAAGGTAATTTAATCGCTGTAGTTGGAACCGGTTTTACAAGTGCTATCTTGAGTGCTTTTATGAACAATATGCCAACTATTATGGTGATGGATATAGCACTCAAAGATATAGCAAACGATGCCATGATATATGCAAATATCATAGGATGTAACTTAGGACCTAAAATGACACCCTTTGGAAGTTTGGCAACACTGCTTTGGCTCCATACACTGGGCCAAAAAGGTGTAAAGATCGGTTTTTGGCAATACTCAAAATTTGGTCTGATTGTCACACCGCCAATTCTTTTAGTCGTCTTATTGACTTTAGTGTAAAAACACTAAAGTCATAAAGTGAGCGAGTATCATCACTACAAAGTACTAGATGTTGAAACAATATTGAAGTTCATTAAGATTGCATATGCTATAATTTTACTTACCGTTAAGTAAGGAGATTTATAAAGTGGCTAAAATATCAAAAAAGGAGTTGATTGTAAAACATGCGAGAAGTTTATTTTCTCAACATGGATATGAACTCACTACATTAGAAGCAGTTGCAAAAGTTTGCTCAATTACAAAGCCGGCAATTTACTATCACTTTGAAGATAAGGCAGCTTTATATAGAGCTGTCATATGTCCTGAGTTCACAACTATAGCACAGCATATTGAAGAGAACACCCAAGTAGGTACAGCTGTTCAAAGACTGGAGAGCTACATCAAAACCTTTGGAGAGTTTCTCATATCTCATCCAGATTTTAACGCTATCTTTGCACGAGAAATTGCAAATAGTGCGATAACTATCCCTGATGAGTGTATAGAGCAACTCTCTAGAACTATTAAACAGCTCATCTTTATCTTGGATGCTGGGGAGAAAGAGGGAGTTTTTCAGAAAGAGACACCTTTTTTAATTCAGATGATGATAGTTACTACACTTACTTCTTACAATACAGCAAGACCACTTAGAGAGAGAATAGCTCAGACCATAGAGGATAAAAGCAGACAAGAACCCAACTTTGAAAATATTATAGAGTCTCTCTCTAAGAAAATTGTTAAAGGATTATTATGTTAAAAAGATCTTTATTGGCACTTAGTTTTCCACTTCTATTAGGTGCTACTACACTTCCTGAGCTTTTCAGCGCACTAAAAAACCATTCACAAACAAAGTCTGATGAGATGCTTATAAAGCAAGCAGAGGTAGCCAAAGAGATAGCAAACGCTAAGCTCTACCCTACTCTTAATCTCTTTGCGAAGTATGATTATTATACAACTGCATCAGGAATGCTACCGGTACCACCAGATGAATTATTTGTTATGATAAAAGATCCTACTATTCCTCAGCCATTTAGTCAAAATATTATGCGGGAGGGTGTAAACTTCACTATGCCGCTTTTTGTGAAATCTATCTATAGTATGTCAGATAAAGCACAAAAGATGCAAAAAAGTGCTCAAGCTAAAAAACATATCAATCTTTTGAAAAATGAGGCACTTATAGTTGGAGCAAACGCTAACTTATCTTACCTTGTAGCGCTGGAGAAATCACTTAACACAAAAGAACTCTCTCTCAAAGAGACACAAAAAACTATAAAGATAAAAGTAGATAACGGACGTGCTCCTGCATCGGCTCTGTACAAGATAGAAGATGGACTCAATCAAATTAGTATTAGCAAAAATAACATTGCCCTGCAAAAAGAGCAACTACTTAGCAGTATAAGAAGTATTACCGGTATTACACTTGAGAGTCCCATTCCTATGCAAGAGGCAGTGCCATTGCAAATATCAAGTGAGATAGAGTCACTTAAACCACTTAAGCTCAAAATTGAAGCTAATGAGATTGATGTTAGAGCTCAAAAAGAGAAGCTTTATCCAAGTGTTGTAGCATATGGTAGCTATTCTTTTTCTCAAGCAGATGCTTATAACAATAACAAAAGTATCAATGAAGAGTACGGGAATATAGGTGTTATGCTCAACATACCTCTCCTTGCTATGGATAGATACCAAGATATTAAAAAAGCGAAGGTTCAGATGCAAAGCGACTCCATAGAGCTTCAAAAACTTCAAGATGAACTTAGTTCTAAAGCGAAGATGCTACAAAACTCACTGCCTCTGCTTGCAAATTCTATAACACTCTCAAAAAAAAGTATAGAGAACAAAGAAAAATTACTAAAAATTGCAAAAGTAAACTACACAAGTGGGCGTTTAGCAACAGAAGAGTACTTAAGATATGAAGATGATGTTGTAGAAGCAAAAGCAAAACTATACAAAACAGAGGCACAGAGATGGCAGACACTTATGCAGTTGGCTGTAATCTATGCAAATAATATTGAGGAGATGGTACGATGAATAAATACGTAAAAATAACATTAAGTACAGTTGTTGTAGTAGGACTAATTGCAGGTGGTGTGAAAACTCTCAAAAGTGCAAAATCAAAAGATGCCGCAGAGTCTGTAGCTAAAACTTATCCTATTGTTGCGCAGACATTGACTCTTGAGAGTAAAAATGTAGAGCTAACACTTCCTTATCTTGCTCAAGTAGCAAATGATAAAGATGTAAAACTCTCCCCTAGAATAGCAGCCCGAGTGCTTCAAATAACTACAAGCGGGACTAAGGTCAAAAAAGGTGATATAGTTGCTCGTCTTGATACTACAAATATCAAGAGTTCAATAGAGAGTTTAAAAAATCAGATACAAGCAGCAAAAATTGCAGTGGATAATCTACAAAAAACACACAAAAGAACTCTTGAGCTTTTAGATATACAAGGTGCATCGATAGAGCAGTCTCAAAAAGAGACGACACTTTTAGCTGAGGCAGAGTCAAAACTAAATGCACTCAAACAAAAAGAGATAGCACTTAAAAACAACCTCTCTTATGCAACAATCGTATCTCCCGTTGATGGGCTTATCTCTAAAACATTTGTAAATAGAGGTGCTTTAAGCGCACCAGGACATCCCCTTGTAGCTATTAGCTCTAAAAATGGTTTCTATCTAATGCTCCGAGTCCCTACAGACTTAAGTGTCTCTGGCGTAAAACTAGATGGAAAAACTTATGGCGCAACACCACTGGGTAGTACATTTCACGGTTTAGCTGAATATAAAGTTTACACAAGTAACTCTAATCTTATTAGTGGAGATAGAGTAGAAGTAGATGTTATTGTTTATAATCAAAAAGGTCTCAAGCTACCATTTGATGCAGTTTTAAATCGTAATGGCAAAAGTTATGTTTTACTTGTAGAAGATTCAAAAACAAGAGCTAAAGAGGTGCATATATTACAGAGTGCTGAGCAGGGTCTTGTTATTTCGGATAACTTAGAGGGAAAAAAAGTAGTGATTGCAAAGCCTGATATTTTACTCAAACTCTTAAGTGGTTTTGCACTAAGTATCAAGGAGTAGGTAATGTTTGATTATTTTTACAAACGCCCATATATGCTCTACTCCATAATAGCTGCATTTTTTATTATGGGGATTATTGCATTAGCTACACTACCGAAAAACCTGTTTCCTGATGCAAATCCACCGCAAGTAATTGTCATTACTCAAGTTCCAGGAGCGACTGCACAAGTAGCTGCTTCGACGGTTTCTAAACCTATTGAGCAAGAGATTTCTCGTCTTGGTTTAGTCACTGATGTCAGTAGTATAAATGTCGCTAATTACTCTATAGTAAAAGCAGAGTTTGGCTATGACAAGGGATTAAACGCGGCTGCTGTTGATGTAGCAAATGCTCTGAGCATCGCAAAAGCAAAACTCCCTGCTGGAGTAAATCCTGCCATCTATACAGCAGGTGACTTTACCCTTCCTGTTGATATTATTTCACTCTCTCCTAAAAACTCTAATATTTCACTTGCAGAGATTAGAAAAATAGCGGATAGTTTTATAAAACCACATCTTTTAAGTAATAAGACTATAGGAAATGTAGAAGTTTTTGGTGGGCATCAAAGTGCTATAAACATAGAGATAGATCCATTTAAAGCAAAACGCTATGGTGTAGATTTTTCAAAAATCACAAAAGCAATACAAATACTTAATCGTGATATGCCTATAGGATTTTTAAAAGGTGAAAATGATTTTTATACCGTAACTTATTATGGTGAAAAAGATAATATAGAGAAACTAAAACAGCTCCTAATTATGCCAAATGTTCGCCTTAGTGATATAGCAGATGTAAAATGGAGTTATAAAAAAAGAACAAGTGGTTATCTTGGAAATGGATCTCAAGCTATCGCTTTAGCAGTACAACGCGCACCAGGTGGAAGTGTTCTAGATGTAAGTAAGGCAGCTCGTGCTCAGATGAAAGAGCTACAAGTAAAATATCCAAATATTGAGTTTCAGATATCAGATACACAAAAAGATCTTATAGAACAAGCTAATGACAATATGCTAGAGGCACTTCGTGATGCGATTATTTATACACTCATAGTTATTATGATTTTTTTAGGAAATTTCCGTGCAATAATTGCAGC